>CALBND010000106.1 GCA_937896305.1 uncultured Actinomycetes bacterium | reverse complement strand
ATGTCTTAGAGTCAGAGGATGTTTACTCATGTGTTGATTGCTTAAAGAAACTAGGTGTAAAGATTAAGAAAGTTAAACCAAAACATTATTTAGTTTATGGTAAGGGTCTTGGCTCTTTTTATGCAAAAAAAAATACTGTTTTAAATTGTGGAAATTCAGGCACAACAGCTAGGTTGTTAATAGGTTTGCTGTCTACTAACCCAGACATTCATGTAAGGATTAAAGGAGATCACTCACTAAATAAAAGAAGCATGGGTAAACTCATAAATTTAATGTCTGAATTTGGTACAACTTTCTTGCCTAAAAACAAAACTAACTTTCCTTTAACTTTAATTTCTTCTCCCATCCCCTTAGGTTTTGAATATAAAGCTGGAGTATCAGCACAATTAAAAAGTGCAGTTATGCTAGGTGGTTTAAATGCAAATGGCGTCACTAATATAATCGAAGAGAAAAAAAGCAGAGATCATACGGAGAATATGCTTTTGCAAAATAAAAAGCTGATCAAAATTAAAAAAAATAAGAAAGGTCAAAACCACATCAAGATCTATGGTAAAGAATATTTAGACCCGCTTAAGATTAATGTGGGCGGAGACCCAAGTTCTGCTGCTTTCTTTACTGCCCTAACCTTGCTAACGCCTGATGCCAAATTAAAAATTAAGCATGTCGGGCTCAATCCAAGAAGAATTGGATTTTATGAACTCTTAAAAAAACACGGGGCTAAAATAAAATTCAAAAATGTAAAGAGGATGAATAATGAAATCATTGGAGACATTGAGGTTCAATACTCAAAATTAAAGGCAATCAAGGCTGGTGCAGATTACTATGTTTCAGCTACAGATGAATATCCAATTCTTTTTGTTATCGCCGGACTTACGAAAGGAACTTCAATTTTTACTGGCATTGAAGATTTAGCAAATAAAGAAAGTAATAGAATTGAAGAAATGAGAAAAGTTTTAGTGCAAATAGGAATAAAGTGTAAATCAACAAAAAATGAAATGAAAATTTTTGGTACTTCTGAAATTAGAAATAAAAATATTACCATTAAAGTTCCAAATTTAGGAGATCATCGTATCTGCATGAGCACAACGGTCCTATCCCTTGTGACAGGAATAAAAGCAGACATTAAAAATTTTGAAACGGTGGGAACATCTTCGCCCTCTTTTCTAAAAATCATAAAATCACTT
>CALBND010000105.1 GCA_937896305.1 uncultured Actinomycetes bacterium | reverse complement strand
ATCGGAGCCCAATAGTGTTATTGAGAAAACCTTTAGCCTTAAATTAGTTGATGAACAATGGAGAATTGATTTAGCAGAAGATGGATTATTAATCTCGCGATCAGATTTGAATCGTAGTTTTGTTTCTTATCCTTTATGGTTTGCTGATAATAGTTTTACAACATTAGTGCCAGATTCAGTTTTGTTGCCTAGAATTATTTCTGGAAACGCAACAAGATTAATGCAATTACTTTTAGCTGGACCTAGTGAGAAATTAGCAAACAGTGTTACTTCAGCAATTCCAATTGGGACGACCCTGGCCATAAATTCTGTACCAATTGAAAATGGCCTTGCGACTATTTCATTGAGTGAAACCGTGTTGGAAGCCGAAGGCTTTCAAAGGGAAGTTTTATCAGCCCAAATCGTAAAAACTTTAACGGCAATCACAGATATACAGGAAATTAAAATAAACGTTAATGGTCAATCACTTATAGTTCCAGGAAGAAATTCAAAACAAATTTTGGCAGACTGGGTCAATTTTGAGCCTGATAATTCTAGAATTTCAAACGCCCTTGCTGTTGCAGAAGGTAAAGTCTATGAAATTAGCACTGATGAAGTAAAAGCCTTTGACTATGAGCCACTAAATCAGAAAAATTGGTATTTAGTAAATCGAAATAGAGCCCAGAATCAATACGTGGCAATTAGCAGCAACAGACAAAATGTTGTTGTTATAAATGAGTTGGAAGGTAAATACTCAAGTAATACCTTTACCGGCAATCAACTCAAGAGTGCCAAAATGGATATTTTTAACACTATTTGGATTGTTGGGGCAGAGCAACTGTTCGTAATTGATAAAGGTAAGAAACTAGATGTAAATATCGAAGGAATATCAAAAGCTGATTTGGTCGATGTGATCCCTGCTCCAGATGGGGTGCGAGTTCTATTGATCTCTAAAACAGAACTTGGAACCGAGTTACTTTTAGGAATAATAAACAGAGAATTACAAAGTATTGGAATTTCTAATATCCAACGAATAAGTAATGATAATTTTTCAGTCAAATCAGCGACTTGGCAAGATGAAAAGAACATAGTTTATTTAGATGCTTCAAACGAAAACACTAATATTTATAGTTTGAACACTTTAAATGGAGCTGTTAAGAATATTTCGACACTGTCTGGAGCAAGCTCTGTTGCAATTTCTCCCTATAAAACTCTTTTAATTGGAACCGAGGACGGTACCTTGCAGCAACGATTAAATGGTAATTGGGAAATTTTAGGAAATTTTATCAACCCAACCTATCCAGGATAGTTTTACACAAGTCATAGTTCTAAACAATTCTACTTAATATAAATCATTTACTATGTTTAAAAATTCATAATATTAGATGTCTTTATTTAATCAACTAATAGAATTACAGAATTTATTAATTCAAAACTATTGTTCATATTGTGGCAAGATAGATGAGATAATTTGTGATAGTTGTATTAAGTCTTTACTCAAATCACCCAAAGTTGGATTTATAAATAATGTGCCAGTTTATTGCCTAACAGAAAACGTAGAAATTTTTAAGCAACTTATAATTGAACATAAAGATGGTGGATATCACAAGTTATCAATTCCGTTTGCCAAAATGTTAGTCCAAGGGCTAAAAACACTTTCCCCTAAAAAACAAATTAATGTATTAAATGTTCCCACTGCAGCCAATACAATTAAAAAAAGGGGATTAGATCCTGTGGCGATAATGACAAAAAATGCCTGCATACAGGCAGGTAAAAGATTTATGTATACCCCAGAATTCTTAATTAATGCTAAATCTCGAATAGATCAGGCACAACTCAATTTTGAAGAAAGAAGACTCAACTTACAAGAAGCCTTCAATTCTCCAGAAAAATCTTCAAAAAATTTTGTGATAGTTGATGATGTGATAACAACTGGTTCATCAATGTCATCCAGTATTTTGGCTATGCAAGAGCGAGGAAATCATGTCAAAGCTTGTCTGGTGCTTGCCTTGACTTAATCCAGGTTAAGTATTTCCTAAGTCAATTTGTGGGGGAATTCCCATTTGACTGGAGCAGAAATTGCCCAAAAGTAACGATTGCGTAACATAGGAGAAGATATTAAAAATTACCCTTCGAATCAATTTCAGAAAGCTTGGCGAGGTCTTTTAAGTGGTTTTAATTCTGGACAAAGTCTTACGGGCTGGCGAGGGTCGAATCCTTCGTAAGCTAGAGAGCCTTGCCAAACAAATAAATGTCCTAGAAACAGATTTCAAAAAATTATCTGATGAAGATTTAAAATCATTAACTTTTTCATACAAAGAACGTTACGCAAATGGTGAATCTTTAGATTCTCTTTTGCCAGAAGCATTTGCCACTGTGCGCGAAGCAGCACTAAGAACACTTGGACAAAGACATTACGACGTTCAGTTAATGGGTGGGGCAGCACTACACCTTGGAAATATTTCAGAAATGAAAACTGGAGAAGGAAAAACTTTAGTTTCTACACTTCCAACATATTTGAATGCATTAAGTAATGAAGGCGTTCACGTTGTTACGGTTAACGATTATTTAGCAGTTCGAGATGCTGAATGGATGGGTCGGGTTCATAGATTTTTAGGTTTAACAGTTGGAACTATTAGTCCAAATATGGATAATGCCAGCCGAAGAGAAGCATATCTTTGTGACATAACCTATGGAACCAATAATGAATTCGGATTTGATTATTTAAGAGATAACATGGCTTGGACACCACAAGATCGTGTGCAGCGTGGACATAGTTTTGCCGTAGTCGATGAAGTTGACTCCATTTTGATTGATGAAGCAAGAACACCATTAATTATTAGCGGACCAGCCGATGGTTCTAATAAAGAATATAAAGAATTTGCCAGAATCGTTAATACACTACAGCCGGGAATTGATTATGAAGTAGATATCAGAAAAAGAACTGTTGGTGTATTAGAAGCAGGCATCGCAAATGTTGAAAAATCTTTAAAGATTGATAATTTATATGAAGCTGTTAATACTCCTTTAATAGGTTTTTTAAATAACGCACTTAAAGCTAAAGAATTATTCAAAAAAGATAAAGATTATGTTGTA
>CALBND010000104.1 GCA_937896305.1 uncultured Actinomycetes bacterium | reverse complement strand
CTTTTTGAACTTCGCCTGTTTCTATTTCTAGATTTGGAACAGAATCTGCTCTAGCGCCGTCATCTAGTAAAAGATTTCTATTCATTTCATAAGTGTCGGTACCTGTACCATTTTTTCTAATTACAACATCGCCCACCCAAACTGTGTGACTTCCCTTTCCCTGGGCACCGCCGCGATACAAAACGTTGCTTCGGCAATCTTTCATATTGTGATCAACAAAAACTCTGTTTTCAAAGAACTGACCATTTGTTGCTAGAAATACTCCGAATAAATCAATTGATCCGTGGTTTCCAGTAAATTTTGCTCTTGGGACATAACGTAAAACATCTCCCCCAAGTTGTACCGCTAAAGATCTAACACTGGCATCTTTATCAACTTCGAAATGATGTTCACTTGCCAAAACTGCGTTGCGATCTAAATCAAATACAGTTATAAATTCAATTTGTGCGTTAGGGGCAGCAATAACTTCACAATTTAGTGCAGCAATTCCCTCACCCAGGTGTTCCAAAATTATGGTGCCACGAGAATTTGCTCCAGCATTGATAATTATGTGACCAAATTGTGTTCCAGCATTCAGCGTTGCCTTAACCCAAGTTAAATCCTTTGTTTCGAAATTTGCTGGAATATCTATGACTAATACTTCTTGTGATAAAGACTCAGCTCTAGCAGCTATACGATCGGTTGCTAAAAACTTAGTTTTGATTTCACTTTTAGCCAATATTTGGTGCTTGATGCCTTGGGCTGGGGTGATTTCAAAACTAATTTTGGTATCACTTGCAGCTTCTGCTTGTAAATTGTGAGTTCTTTTTAAAGGGGTGTAGCGCCACTCTTCTTCGCGACCATTTGGAATCGCAAAATCAGCAGGGTTTGCTGAAGCGATTCGATCTGGTCTGGCGTCATCACTTTTAAAAAGAATTTCTTTTTCTTGTAAACCTGAACTCATCCAACAGATCCTTCCATTTGCAATTCGATGAGACGGTTTAGTTCAATTGCATATTCCATTGGTAATTCTCTAGCAATAGGTTCAACGAAACCTCTAACAATCATTGCCATTGCTTCGTCTTCGTTCATACCTCGTTGCATCAGATAAAACAATTGATCTTCACTGACACGTGAAACAGTTGCTTCATGTCCCATTGACACATCATCTTCACGACAATCAATGTAGGGATATGTGTCACTTCGACTTATGTCATCGATAAGTAGCGCATCGCATTTAACTGTTGTTTTCGCGTTATAAGAACCTTCATTAACTTGGATCAGTCCACGATATGAAGTTCTACCACCACCGCGTGCAACAGATTTAGAAATAATTGTTGAGGAAGTGTTAGGTGCAGCGTGAACCATTTTGGCACCCGCATCTTGATGCTGTCCTTCGCCAGCAAATGCAACAGACATTGTTTCACCCTTGGCATGTTCTCCAACTAACCAAACAGCTGGATATTTCATAGTCACTTTGGAGCCAATGTTGCCATCAATCCATTCCATAGTTGCCCCTTGTTGCGCAACTGCTCTTTTAGTAACCAAGTTATAAACGTTGGTTGACCAGTTTTGAATTGTGGTGTATCTGCAACGTGCATTCTTTTTCACAACAATTTCAACAACTGCACTGTGCAAAGAATCAGAAGAATAAATAGGTGCAGTACATCCCTCTACATAATGGACGTATGCATCCTCATCAACAATGATCAAAGTTCTTTCAAATTGACCCATGTTTTCTGTGTTGATACGGAAATATGCTTGAAGTGGGATATCAATTTTTACACCCTTTGGTACATAAATAAATGAACCACCAGACCAAACGGCAGTGTTTAAAGCAGAAAACTTATTGTCGCCAGCTGGAATTACTGAACCAAAGTATTCTTTGAACACGTCTTCATGTTCCTTTAAAGCTGTGTCAGTATCTAGAAATATTACGCCTTCTTTTTCTAAATCTTCTCTGATTTGATGGTAAACAACTTCACTCTCGTATTGCGCTGCTACACCTGCAATAAGTCTGTTCTTTTCAGCTTCTGGAATACCTAAACGATCATAAGTATTTTTAATATCATCTGGCAATTCTTCCCAAGATGTTGCTTGTTTCTCAGTTGAGCGCACGAAATATTTGATATTGTCAAAATCAATACCACCTAGATATGCTCCCCAGTTTGGTAAAGGTTTCTTTTCATAAAGGGCCAATGCTTTCAATCTGGTTTCCAACATCCATGCTGGTTCATTCTTCTTAGAGCTGATGTCTCTAACTACCTCTTCGGTCAAACCTCTCTTAGCGTTTGCCCCAGCATCGTTTTTATCGTGCCAACCGAATTCATAATTTCCTAAACCATCTAATTCTGGGCGAGCTATTGTCATATTTTCTCCTTATGTTGTTTTGCTGAGGTAATTGCATTTTTTGGTACGACACTTACTAATGAAGTGCAAATATTTCCACCGTTAGCAATAGTGGACAATCTGGTTACGTTTACTCCAAGTATTTCATTAAAAATTTCTAATTCTGCTTCACAAAATTCTGGATGCTTCTCGGCAACGTGAGCAATTGGACAGTTATGTTGACAAAGTTGAATTGTGTGACTTGGTCCTGAACCTAAGTCATGAGTGGCAGCAAAGCCATCGGCACTTAAGGAATCAGACAATATTGTAACTTTTTTCTCAGTAGAATTTTCGGCTTCTATCTTTAAAATTTGTTTGGCAAATAATTTACGTAATCTTGTTTTAGCGAAAGACTTAACGGCTTCTGTTCCAAAATGTTTCGAAATATAGTCAACAGAATCTTCTGCTAATGATTGATATTGATTTTCAAAGAAATCTCTGCCCCTAGATGTTAGGGAATAAACTTTGGCAGGTCTACCCCTACCTTTTGGCTTAGCCGGACCAAAGGGAGCTATTTCGTGGGCTTCTACTAATTCTTTTACCAACATGTCATCTAAGTGCTTTCTAACTGCAACAGCACTTATTCCCAAGGTTTCAGCCAAATCGCTGGCCGAAATAGGACTCAAACGAAGGAGTTCTCTGGCTAGTCGATCTCGACCCACTGTTAGGAATTGCATAACCTCATTGTTGCCTATTTATTGGCAAAGAGCAACCTGGGGGCGCTCGAGTTAGAATAAAAATAATTATGCTGACCACAAAATTCAAGATTTATGCCAAACGGGTAGCTTTCCTGAATTTGCTTTTTCAATCAGGAATCATCGTGACAGGTGCCATAGTTCGCTTGACTGGCTCAGGCTTGGGCTGTCCAACCTGGCCAGATTGTGCCCCAGGATCCTTAGTGCCCATTGCAGAACAAGCCCAGGGCTATCGAAAATTTATTGAATTTGGAAATCGAACCTTAACTTTCCTGGTTTTGGCTGGAGCCGTAGCACTTTTTGTAGTGGCAGTTAAAAATAAAGTACGAAAAATAATTTATTGGTCGTCTATTCCAATTGTTGGTACATTTGCCCAAGCAATACTAGGTGGCATAACTGTTTTAACTGGCTTAAATCCAGTTACCGTCATGGCTCACTTCTTGTTATCTCTATTACTGGTGGCAGTTTCGGTGAAAATTTATGATTATTTCAAATACTCAGAAGACACTAGAAATGATTTGAGCACCATGACTAATAGGTTTATTTTACTTATACTTTTGGTTGGCTTTTTAGTTGTTTTGATGGGAACTATCACTACAGGTTCTGGCCCACACGCTGGAGATGAAGCTGCAGCTAGATTTGGCTTGGATATAAGAAATGTCGCTTGGTTGCATGCAGACCTAGTATTTTTATTTATTGGACTAATCGTTGGACTAAACATCTTGACTTACTATGCAAGTGAATTAGAGCCTTTAAGAAAAGATGCCAAAAACTTGTTAATAATCTGTCTAGGCCAAGGTTTTATTGGATATGTGCAGTGGTTTGCCGGACTACCCTGGCTACTTGTTGCTCTACACGTTATTGGTGCAGTAATTACGTGGATATTTCTAATTAAGCTAGCCTTGAAGACTAACTACTCTCTTCTGCAAAGCTTTAAATAAAAGATCAGCACTTTCAGGCCTAAATTGCATAAACAACCAAGGCTCGGTTAATTCAAGCTCCATTAATACTAAATTATTTTCCATCCGCACCACATCTACTCTGGCATAAAGTAATTCATCCCAAAAAACTAATTTCTCTTTCAGGTTTATAACAAAATCTGTGATCTCATCTGTCAATACTCCAACATCTGCAGCATCACCATGTCCACCTTGAGTTAGTGCTGGAACTTTTATGGCGACATGACTGATTTGGCCATCAATGATTATTACAGATTTTTCACCCTCTTTATCAACTGATTCCAAATATGGCTGCACCATTGCTATTCGATTATTTTCATGTATCACTTCAACTAGTTTTTTAGATTGCTCAATACTTGTGGCTTTTCCAGCCAGCCTGGCACCAGCTCCAATTGTTGGCTTTATGGCCAAGGCTGATGAGTTAGCGAATGATTCAATTAAAACTGTCTCAATATTTTCACCCCGTGAAATATATTTAGTAGGAATTGTTGGAATCCCTAATTTATCTAGTTCAATTAGATACTTTTTATTAGTATTCCATTCAATAATTTCAGCCGAATTAAAAACAGGTATCTTTTTACTAACATCTTTAACCCAGTCAATAAATTTGTCTCTAACTGGGACATAGTCCCAGGTTGAACGAATAATTGCTGCATCATAGTTAGCCCAGTTAATTTCATGATGCCAATTCACAAAATCTAAATCTAGTCCTAATCTTTGGGCAGATTCTTGAGCAAATGGAATATCTAAATCTGGATCTGGATCATTAGGGTCATCATCACCCATAACATATGCAAACCTCATATTGCTGGCTCATAAAATTGAGTTGTCATCTTTTCTTCAGCTTTTCCATTCGGTTAAATAATCTCTAGAAAATCATATTCTTAAGCCAAATCGTAACCTTTGTGGTGCGTGCGCTTTAAATAAACCTCTTAGATTGACTAGGCTTTGATTAATCCACAGATGGGAAAATTGATATCGATGTCCACGTTTACTTGGGAAAAAGCCGACGAAAAATCTGTTCAAGTAGCACGCGGTTTAGCTCTAGATGCAGTTGAACAAGCTGGTCATGGACATCCCGGTACAGCTATGGCTTTGGCCCCTGTTGCCCATTTGTTGTTTAGAAAAGTGATGAAACATTCGCCACAAAATCCAGATTGGTTTGCCCGAGACAGATTCATTCTTTCTTGTGGACATGCCAGCATGCTGCTTTACTCCCAATTATTTTTAACAGGTTATGGATTAGAAATTTCTGATTTAAAAAATTTTCGTAAACACAACAGCTTAACTCCTGGCCACCCAGAATTTGGTCATACTTCCGGTGTAGAAATGACAACTGGACCTTTAGGTCAAGGTTTATCTTCTGCTATAGGTATGTCTATGGCCTCTCGTTATTGGCGAAACGTTTTCGATGAATCTTCCAAAGTTGGCGAAAGCATTTTTGATAATTTTGTTTATGTTGTTGCAAGTGATGGAGACTTACAAGAAGGTGTGACTTCCGAGGCCTCAAGTTTGGCAGGTCATCTTGGTTTATCTAATTTAATAGTTATTTATGATGCCAATTCAATCAGTATTGATGGTGAAACTTCATTAGCTTTTAGTGAAAATGTGCTTGATCGCTATAAGGCATACAACTGGGATACTCACATCGTTGAACTTGGTCAAGATGGACAAGTTGATGTTTTGGCTTTGCAAGCAGCAATTGAAAAATCTCAAAAATCAACTAAACCAAGTTTCATATTATTAAAAACCGTTATTGCTTGGCCTGCTCCTAATGCCAGAAATACTGCAGCCTCCCATGGCGCTCCCCTGGGTTTAGAGGAAGCTAAATTAACTAAAAAAGCACTTGGCTTTGATGAGGATTCAACCTTCAATGCCCCAGAAGATGTATTGGAATACACCAGAGAACAAATAAAAATAGGTGCAAATCTCTTTAGCAACTGGAATAAGGATTTTAAAAATTGGTCTGAAAGTAATCCTGAATTAGCAAGTCAATTTCAAAGATTATCCAAGAATGAATTGCCAAAAGATTTATCTGATCAGCTAAGTGTTTTTGAAAACAATGGATCGGTTGCAAGTAGAAAAAGTAGTGGAACTATCTTGAACGAACTCTCAAATAAACTTTTGGAAATAGTTGGCGGTTCAGCAGATTTAGCTGAAAGTAACGGTGTAGCACTTAAAGGTGCCCAGGTGATGCAAGAACATGATTCAAAAATTGCCAACTCCTCTATTGGGGGAAAATATATTCATTTTGGAATCAGAGAACATGCCATGGCCTCGATTTTGAACGGAATGGCGCTTTATGGATTTACCCGTCCCTTTGGCGCAACATTTTTAATATTTAGTGACTATCAAAAACCTGCCATTCGACTTGCAAGTTTAATGAATTTACCGGTGATCTATATTTGGACTCACGACTCAATTGGGCTAGGTGAAGATGGTCCAACTCATCAACCAGTTGAACAATTATGGAGTTTGCGTTCAATTCCAGGTTTCAATGTGATTAGACCAAGTGATGCAAATGAAGTCAGAGAATGCTACTTAAAAATTCTTGAAGATAGAAATCCTGCGGGAATTGTTTTAACTAGACAAAACATACCCACTCTTGATCGAAGTATTTTGGCACCAGCAAATAGTGCAAGAAATGGTGGCTATATTTTAAGTGAAGCTAAAGATAACGTCCCTAAAGTTATTTTGATTGCAACCGGCTCTGAAGTTCAATTAGCCTTAAAAGCGCAAGAAATATTAGAACAGTCATCAATAAATACACGCGTTGTTGCTATGCCTTGTGTTGAATGGTTTAAGGCTCAACCTGCTAAATATCAAGAAAATGTTTTACCAACTGCAATTGTCAACAGAATTTCGATCGAAGCTGGATCAACACTTGGCTGGTATCAATTTGTGGGATTAGATGGTGCAACCATTGGGCTTGATAATTATGGGGCTAGTGCAAAGCCCGAAATAATTTATGAAGAAAATGGCATAACCGTTGAAAATATTGTTGATAAAGCTAAAAAGCTAGTTAAATAGTTTTTTACTTATCTCCACGTAATTTATCGATAGCTTCAGCTAAAATCGCATCGCCATCTTTGTCATCACGTCTTTCTTTAACGTATGCTAAATGAGTTTTATATGGTTCATTCTTAACTGGTTGTGGTGGATTATCTTCGTCTTTACCAGCTGGCCAACCACATCTTGGACAATCCCAGGTTTCTGGAATTGGTGCATCAATTGCAAACGCTGGTCGACTTTCATGACCATGTGCGCAATAGAAAGATAAACGTACTCGTGGTGCAGCATCTCCGCGTTCGGCTTCACCCATAGGTCCTGCTCCAACGCGACTTCCTCGAATTGCGCTACCGCCACCAGCCATTTATTTCTCCTTTTTGATTTTAAATACTTAAAACTAAACCAAGGCCCACAACACTTGCAGCCCAAATAAGTCCGATTGCAATAGTTATGCGATCTAAGTTTCTTTCAGCTAAAGATGAGCCACCTAAAGAACTACTAACGCCACCACCAAATAAATCTGATAAACCGCCACCGCGGCCTTTATGCAATAAAACTAAGAGAAGAAGTAATAAATTACAAGTTACTAAAATTACCCCGAGGCTCCAGGCCACAATCGTCATTTAATTTCTTACCTTTCTACTCTCTTTAATAAGGATACGTCTAGGCTCAGACAATTTGCTGGTCCGGTAAGGCGATTGTGCCAATTTATGGCTGATCTGGCCATCTAATGATGCGAACAAATTCATCTGGATCAAGTGCTGCTCCACCGATGAGGGCTCCATCAACATCTGGTTGTTCCATGATGGCTTTAACATTTCCAGCTTTTACAGAACCACCATAAAGAATTCTTATTTTATCTGCAACTTCTTTTGAATAAAGAGAAGCAATTTTTTCACGAATTTTGATACTCATGTCTTGCGCATCTTGTGGTGTGGCAACTTCACCAGTACCAATTGCCCAAACAGGTTCATAAGCAATAACAGCATTGCCAACATAATTAGATCTAATATCTTTCAAAGCCCCAACCAATTGTGACAAAGTATGCTCAACCGCATTTCCTGCTTGTCTAACTTCAAGGGTTTCACCTATTGCAATCATGGGAATTAAATCGTGTTTGATTGCTGCTTTTACTTTTGCGTTCACGTTCTCATCTGTTTCATGGTGATAAGCACGACGCTCACTATGACCGATTAGGGCATATTTAACTCGCAATTTGTTAAGCATCGCTCCACTTATTTCACCTGTATAGGCTCCGCTATCAAAGGCACTTATTTCTTGAGCTCCATAAGTTATTTGCAAATGATCTGCATCAACAATTGTTTGCACCGAGCGTAGATCTGTGAAGGGTGGAAATATTGTTACATCTGTGCGGTCATAATCTTTTTCAGTAAGCATGTAAGCAGTTTTATTAACATAGGCAATTGCCTCTAAATGGTTAATATTCATTTTCCAATTACCAGCCATAATTGGTTTACGGTTTTCGTTAGTCAACTTCTTACCCTTCGTCCAATACTGCTAGTCCTGGTAATACTTTTCCTTCAAGCAACTCAAGTGAAGCTCCACCACCGGTACTGATGTGTGAAAATTTAGATTCATCAACTTTTAATAGTCTAATTGCAGCAGCAGAATCTCCCCCACCCACAACGCTATAAGCATCACCTAGAGCAATAGCTTGAGCTACAGATTTAGTTCCTTTGCTAAAGGCCTCGACTTCGAAAACTCCCATGGGGCCATTCCAAACAATTGTTTTAGCTTCTTTAATTTTGGCAGCAAACAGTTCACTTGTTTTAGGTCCAATATCTAAACCTTTTTGACCCACCGGAATTTCATTGCTTGCAACCGTTGAGATTGGTTTAGTGCCATCTAGTTCGCTTGAGATAACAATGTCTATTGGTAACACTATTTCTACACCAGATTTTTGAGCACTATTCATTAATTCTTTAACTTCATCGATTCGATCAATTTCTAGTAAGGAATCACCAACTTCATAGCCTTGTGCTTTCAAGAAAGTAAAGGCCATACCTCCGCCGATAAGTAGCATGTCGACTTTGATAATCAAATTCTTTATTACTCCTAATTTGTCACTAACTTTTGATCCGCCCAAAATAACTGCATATGGTCTTTCTGGATTATTCAACACTTTGTCGAAAGCTTTTTGTTCGGCTTCAACAAGTTTTCCAGCGGCACTAGGTAACAATCGAGCAATATCTGTTACTGACGCTTGTTCGCGATGAACTACCCCAAACCCATCAATTACGAAAACATCACCAAAGGTGGCAAGTTTATTGGCTAAGACTTTTCGTTCAGCTGTGTCTTTACTGGTTTCATTTTTTTCAAATCTAATATTTTCAATCATTGCAATTTGTCCATTTGCTAGATTGTTTACAACGCTTAAGGTCTGTTCATCATTTAGATTATCTATAAAAGTAATTGGACTGTTTAATAATTCACTTAATCTATTTGCGATTGGTTTAAGTGACAATTCTGACTTTCTTTCACCTTTAGGTCTACCTAAGTGTGCCATCACGATAATTTTGGCACCTTGTTCTTGCAAATATTTAATTGTTGGCACACTGGCAACTAGTCGTCCATCGTCAGTTATCTGCATTACCCCTGAAGAGTCCAACTTCATTGGAGCATTTAAATCAGCGCGCAGTAGAACGCGCTGATTTGCTAAAGACAGATCTGACAGAGTTTTCATCAATTACAGATTTGAACCAACAAGTTGAGTCAAGTCCACAAGGCGACTTGAATAACCCCATTCGTTGTCATACCAACCAACTACTTTGGCAATATTTCCAGCAACTGTTGTTAATTGTCCATCGATAATGCATGAATGTGCATCATGAACAATATCTGTGGAAACTAATGGATCTTCTGTGTAGGAAAGAATTCCCTTTAGATAACTATTAGCCGCATCTTTTAAGGCAGCGTTAATATCTTCAGCTGTTGCACTTTTTTTAAGATGTAGAGTTAAATCTGTTGCCGAGCCAACTGGAACTGGAACTCTCATCGCGTAACCATCTAGTTTGCCTTTTAGATCAGGCATAACCAATCCGATAGCTTTGGCAGCTCCGGTTGTGGTCGGAATCATATTGATTGCAGCAGCACGAGATCTTCTTAAATCTTTGTGTGGCATATCAAGTGTGGATTGATCATTTGTGTAGGCATGAATTGTGGTCATCAAACCCGTTTCAATACCGAAAGTGTCATGAATAACTTTTGCCATTGGTCCAAGACAGTTTGTTGTGCAAGAAGCATTGCTGATCACAATATGTTTTACGTGATCAATTTTGTCATGGTTTACACCCAAAACAACAGTTATATCTTCACCTTTGGCAGGAGCAGATATTAATACTTTTTTAGGACCAGATTTCAAATGTGCTTTAGCTTTATCAGCGTCTGTGAAAACACCTGTTGATTCAACAACTAGGTCTACTCCGAGATCTCCCCAAGGAATTTCTGCTGGGTCACGATGAGAAGTGATTTTTATTTCTTTTCCGTCGACAAAAACAGAGTTGCCTTCTACTTCAACTTTTCCAGGAAACCTTCCCAATGTGGAATCGTATTTCAATAAATGTGCAGAGGTTTTAACATCAGTCAAATCATTGATGGCAACGATTTCAATTTGTTCGTTGCTTTTAATTATGTCTGCTAAAACACCTTCGGGTGCTTTGCCAGCGCGATCTTGTAATACTCGAATGTAGTTACGTCCAATGCGACCAAAACCATTAATACCGACACGAATTGCCACAGGTACTCATCTCCAAGTGAAATAGAAATCGGACAGAAAATTTATTGCTATTTGTAGCTACATTGCTACAAAACAATTCTAACCTTCAAGCATTTCTGGTGTGAGACTGGCTTCTGTTGGCGGAATTCCTAATTCTCCTGCTTTTTTATCTGCCATTGCCAGCAATCTTCTAATGCGTCCAGCGATTGCATCTTTTGTTAACACAGGTTCACTAAGTGCACCTAGTTCTTCCAAACTTGCTTGCTTGTGTGTCATACGTAAAACTCCTGCAGCTTTTAAATGATCTGGAATATCATCTTTCAATATTTCCATAGCACGAGCCACTCTTGCTCCAGCTGCTACTGCTGCTTGTGCACTTCTGCGCAAATTTGCGTCATCAAAGTTTGCCAATCGATTGGCAGTGGCTCTGACTTCGCGACGCATCCTTCTTTCTTCCCAAGCCATAACTGCAGTATGTGCACCCAGTCTTGTTAGCAAGGCACCAATTGCATCGCCATCTCTAATTACAACTCGATCAACACCACGAACTTCTCGTGCTTTAGCGACAACATTTAATCTTCTAGCCGCACCTACTAATGCAAGTGCTGCTTCAGGTCCAGGTGCTGTTATTTCTAGGGCACTAGATCTTCCTGGTTCAGTTAATGATCCGTGGGCTAAAAATGCTCCCCGCCATGCTGCTTCGGCATCACACATTCCTCCACCAACAACTGATGGTGGTAGTCCTCTGATGGGACGACCTGCGGCATCAATTATTCCAGTTTGTTTTGCTAACTGATCGCCACCCTTAACAACTCTGACTACATAGCGTGATCCTTTTCGAATTCCAGAACCTTGCAATACTGACATTTCTGCTTCATGTCCGTAAAGTTCAATGATGTCTTTTCGTAGTCTTCTGGCTATTTGTCCAGCATCTAATTCGACTTCTACCACAATTTGTCCTGCGACTAAATGAAGTCCACCTGCAAATCTGAGAAGTGCTGAAACTTCAGCTTTCCTACAACAGGTTTTATTAAGTTCTACTCTTGCTAATTCGTCTTTTACCGCTGAAGTCATTGCCATATCTATATATTGACACAATAAATCACGCGTGTCAGATTGTTTTCAATTTATTTTTCTAAAATACAAGATTTAGTCACATTAGTAACATCTGTATCTTTAAATGCTTATTCTCTTCCTAAATCTCTATGCACTACACGTACCTTTACTCCAGATTTCTTCAATTCTTGAGATATTAATTCACTCAAAGTCACACTTCGATGCTTACCACCTGTGCAACCTATGGCAACTGTCACATATTTTTTACCTTCCCTGGTATATCCGGGAGTGGTTAGGGAAATTAAATCGAGAATATTTTTCTTAAATTCAACTGCCCCCTCTTGCGAAATCACATAATCCTGAACTTTTTTATCCAATCCAGTTGAATCTTTTAATTCATCAATCCAATACGGATTTGGTAAAAATCTGGCATCAAACACAAAGTCTGCGTCAACAGGAATTCCATACTTGAAACCAAATGACAGAATTGTTGCTTGGAATTCTGGGGTATCGCTTTCAAAAGTTTGTTCAATGGCTTTTCGTAAACCTGAAGCAGACATCTCAGAGGTATCTAACACAACATCTGCATTAGCTCTTAAGTCGCCCAATAATTCTCTTTCATTTTGCAAACCATCTAAAACACGACCATCTCCTTGTAAGGGATGGGGTCTTCTACTTCCTTCAAATCTTCTCACCAATATTTGATCAGAGGCATCAAGAAAAAGAATTTGAATATTCCATTTTTCATTCTTAACATCTTGGATCGCTTTATCGAGGTATTCAAATAACTTTCCACCTCTAACATCAACTACAACTGCAACATGACTTGCTCGTTCTTGAGTTTTAATATCTTGCAAAGCATTCAACAAAACTGTAGGAGGTAAATTGTCTATCACAAACCAACCCATGTCTTCTAAAGCTCTTGCCGCAGTGGAGCGACCAGCACCCGACATTCCTGTGAGAATTAAGACATCTGAAGTAGTCATAGTTCTATTTTGCCCTATGAGTTCAATTAGAAAGTATTTCGCCTGTTAAAGGGTCAAATTTGGTGGGAACATTTTTAATGCTTTCCAGAATTCTGATAGCTAATTGTTCATTTATACCTGGAATTTGCATCAAATTCTCTACAGATTGTTCTCTAATCTGGGGAAGAGAGCCAAATTGATCTAGCAGTAGTTTAATCTTTTTCTCACCCAATCCTTTAATGCCATCTAACTCACTAGTGAAAGCACTTTTGGCGTGTTTCATTCTGGTTTTAGTTATGGCAAACCTGTGTGCTTCATCTCTTATTCGTTGCACCAAAAAAAGAGCTTCACTATTTCTAGGTAAAATAATCGGATCTTTTGCTCCAGGTTTCCATAGTTCTTCTAATCTTTTTGCAATTCCTACAGTTTCAATATCGGATAGTCCTAATTCATCGAGCCCTTCTCGGGCTGCATTTACTTGCAATTGGCCACCGTCGACTAATACCAAACTTGGTCGATAAGTAAATCTCTTCTGAACTGACGCAGCATCTTGGTCTTGGCCATCAACTAAGTATCTATATCTTCTTAAAACTACCTCCTTGATTGCTCTGGGATCGTCTTGTCCTTCAAAGGAATTAATATTAAAAGTTCGGTAGTGTTTCTTTTGAGCAATCGCATCTTCAAATACCACCAGTGATGCAGTTCTACTGGTGCCAGAAATATTAGAAACATCTATACATTCAATACGCAAAGGTGCTTGATCCAGTTCAAGTGCTTTAGCTAATTCTTCTAACGCTTTTGTTCTTGTTAATAAATCAGCAGAACGTTTTAATTTATGGCCTATCAGGTTCTGTTCTGAATTTTTTTCACAGGTTTCCATTAATTTCTTTTTATCACCTCTTTGAGGCTTTCTAATATCTATTTGTTTCCCAGCATTATTTGAAACCCATTGAATCACTGAATCTAGTTCTGCTAAATCTTGGTTGATTAATATTTCTTTAGGAATACTTTCCCCCATTAAATCGCCATAGATTTGAACCAATAAGGCCTGCATATGTTCAGGCATTGACTTAACATCAATTCGATCAGAAACAAAGGACCTTTCGCCCTTGATTTGACCTTTGCGGACATGAAATATTTGAGTTGATAAATGTAAATCATCAGCTGTTAAGGCCAGTAAATCTGCGTCTGTCTCGTCATCGAACACAATGGCATTGATTTCAACGACCTTATTCAATGCTCCTAATCGATCTCTTAATCTGGCTGCTTTTTCGAATTCTTCATTTTCACTGGCTTTATTCATATCATTTTCGATATTTTTAATTATTGATTTAGAGTTTCCATTTAGAAAACTCATGACATTGCTAACTATGGTTTTATATTCCTCTTTATCAACTCTGCCAACACAAGGGGCCGCACATCTTTCAATATCTCCTAGTAAACATGGTCGACCAATTAATTGGTGCCTTCTATAAACTCCATCTTTACAAGATCTAATCGGAAAAACTTTTATTAACTGTTCCATGGTTTGTCTAATAGCCCAGACGTGGGTAAAGGGTCCGTAATATTTATTTCCTTTTATTTTAGTTCCTCGCGTAACAGCAATTTTTGGAAAATCGTCTTTTAAAGTTAATGTTAAATATGGATAAGTTTTGTCGTCTCGAAAGCGAACATTAAATCTTGGATTAAAGGTTTTAATCCAAGTAAATTCCAGTTGGAGAGCCTCAATTTCACTGTGAACTGTTACCCAGTCAACATTGGTGGCAGTTTTAACCATCATTGCTGTGCGAGGGTGAAGATTACTGATATCTGTGAAGTAGGAATTTAATCGATTTTTTAAATTTTTGGCCTTACCCACATAAATAACTTTGTCGTCATCAGTTTTGAAACGATAAACCCCTGGTAATTCCGGAATATTTTTTGGGCGATACTCAGAAGGATCAGCCATAGCTACTCTTTAGATTTATTATTTCTTTAACATTGGAGCTAAATACTTACCGGTGTAGCTTCCAGCAACTTTAACGATTTGCTCTGGAGTTCCTTGAGCGACAACTTCACCACCTCTAAATCCACCTTCTGGACCCATGTCGATTACCCAATCAGAATTCTTAATCACATCTAGATTGTGTTCAATCACGATAACTGTGTTACCAGAATCTACAAGTCTTTCCAAAACTCCCAGTAATTTCCTGACGTCCTCAAAATGTAAACCAGTTGTAGGTTCATCAAGAACATAAATTGTTCGACCAGTACTTCTTTTCTGTAATTCTGTGGCTAATTTAACTCTTTGAGCTTCTCCCCCAGAAAGAGTTGGGGCAGATTGTCCTAGCCGAACATAACCTAGACCAACATCAACCAAAGTTTTTAAATGTCTGGCAATTGCTGGAACAGATTCAAAAAAGACTAAAGCTTGTTCTATTGGCATATTTAAAACATCACTAATGGTTTTTCCTTTGTAGTGAACTTCTAGTGTGTCTCTGTTATATCTTGCCCCATTACATACTTCACAAGGCACATAAACATCTGGTAAAAAGTTCATTTCAATTTGAATAGTTCCATCACCAGAACAAGGCTCACAGCGACCACCTTTGACGTTAAAGCTAAAGCGACCTGGTTGATATCCCCTAATTTTTGCTTCACTGGTTTCAGCAAAAAGTTTTCTTACGTTGTCAAAAACTCCGGTATAGGTTGCTGGATTACTTCTGGGAGTTCTCCCAATTGGGCTTTGATCGACATGAACTACTTTATCTAGATGTTTAATGCCTTCAATTTTTTTATGTTGTCCTGGGACAACTCTTGATTGATTTAAGTCTCTTGCCAAAGTGGAGTACAAAATATCGTTGACCAATGTCGATTTACCAGAACCACTAACTCCAGTGACAGCCACGAAAACACCTAAGGGGAATTCAACGGTTATCTTTTTTAAATTATTTTCTTGAGCCTCAACAACTTTGATCATTCGTTCTTTATCAATTGGTCTTCTTTTCTTAGGCACAACCACAGATTTTCGCCCAGAAATATAGTCACCAGTTATCGATTTTTTATTATTTTCTAATTCTTCAACTGTGCCTGAAGAAACGACATATCCCCCGTGTTCGCCAGCTCCTGGACCAATGTCAACGACCCAATCGGCTGCTCTAATGGTTTCCTCATCGTGTTCGACCACAATTAAGGTGTTTCCGAGATTTCTTAATCTAATTAAAGTATCAATTAATTTCCTATTGTCTCTTTGATGAAGTCCGATACTTGGTTCATCCAAAACATACAATACTCCCACCAAACCTGATCCGATTTGTGTTGCAAGTCGAATTCGTTGAGCTTCACCACCGGACAAAGATCCAGCAGCTCTTTCAAGGCTTAAATAATCTAATCCAACATCAAGTAAAAATTGCAATCTTTCAATAACTTCTTTCAGCACTCTTTCAGCAATCGCCATTTCACGCTTACCAAGTTTTAAAGTGGTAATGAATTCTGTGACTTCACCAATTGACATAGCACTCATTTCAGCTATGTTTTTATTACCAATTTTTACAGCTAAGGAAACTGGTTTTAATCTAGCTCCTTTACAAGTTTTGCACGGTTTTTGGCGCATAAATCCTTCTAGATGTTCCCGGGCTGCATCAGAGTCAGATTTTTCATGTCGACTATGAATATTTTCCAAAATTCCTTCAAATTCTGTCC
>CALBND010000103.1 GCA_937896305.1 uncultured Actinomycetes bacterium | reverse complement strand
CGATTATGTCGTCTAAAACGCTCATTTTAATTTTCCTCTATCTTTTTCTACGTGAAGAAATAGTTTCCCAAATAATCCAAACTAATCCACCAAAAACTGCTAATACAATTCCGTACCAAAACATTGTCCAGTCATTCCTAGTTAAAGCAACTGTAGAAATAATTGCTGCAGAAATTATTAAAAAAGTACCTGTCCAAGCAGCCGGGGTTTGACCATGATTATCTTTTGACATTTACTGACTCCCCCTTTTTTGCGATTTCTAAATAGCCTAATGATGATGCTACTGAGATGGCTTTGAGTACCACTGCTGCCTTATTCTGGCATTCCATATCTTCACTAGCTGGATTCGAGTCGGCAACAACACCAGCTCCTGCTTGCACGTAAGCCGTCTCATTCTTTAAAAGTGCAGTTCTTATCGTTATTGCCACATCCATGTTCCCGGCGAAATCAAAATACCCCAATGCGCCTCCATAGATTCCACGTTTCACAGGTTCTAATTCATCAATTATTTCCATAGCTCTTACCTTTGGAGCCCCCGACAAAGTTCCTGCTGGAAATGTTGCTCGTAAAGCATCTGCTGCAGTTACATCTTCTGCCAAATCACCAATGACAGTAGAAACCAAATGCATGACATGACTGTATTTTTCGACTTCCATAAATTGCGTAACATTTATAGTTCCAGGCTTGCAAACTCTTCCTAAATCGTTTCGACCTAAATCAACAAGCATTAAATGTTCTGCTCGTTCTTTTGGATCTGCAAGTAACTCTCTAGCTATCTGCTCATCTTTTGATTCATCATGAGTTCTTGGTCTAGTTCCAGCTATTGGATGCATCGTTGCTTTTCGGTCTTTAACTGTTACTAGCGCTTCAGGACTAGACCCAATTATCTCAAAATCAGTTATTGTTAAATCTTCATTTGGGACTCGCATGTAATACATATATGGACTTGGATTTGTTTTTCTTAAGTTTCGATAGATATCTATCCCTTTTGCTTTGGTTTTTTGCTCAAAACGTTGTGATAAGACGATTTGAAAAGCATCTCCAGCTTCTACGTATTCAATGGCTCGTTTAACAGAATTTTGATAATCAGAACTATTGGTGCGTGAGTAAAATTCCAGATTGGCAGACTGATCAAAATTATTATCTTCTTCTATAACAAGGTTTTCCAATGAAGTTTGCATTTTATTTAAACGATCAACGCTGTCTTGATATGCCACTTCTACTCTTGCATCTTTGCCATCATAATTAACAGCGTTTGCAATTAACCAAATTTCGTTTTCCTTATGATCTAGCACTGCAAAATCTGTAGCCAGCAGCATCATCAAATCTGGGACATTGGTTTCATCGGGATTGCTTTGTGGAATGTTTTCAAAAGTCCTAATTAAGTCATAAGCCATATATCCAACTAATCCACCCGTTAAGGGAGGCAAATCTATGAAGGGTTTGGTTTCTAAGAACTGCAAACTCGCCTTAAAAATCTCCCAGCTATCTCCTTCAAGTCTTAGACCAGCAGGTGGTCTTCCTGTCCACTCGGCTTGTTTATCGAAACCTCGTAAAACAGCACTACTTGAAACTCCTATAAATGAATATCTAGACCAAGTTTGTCCATGTTCGGCAGATTCTAGTAAAAAAGTTCCAGGATTATTTTTAGCTAATGTTAAATACATCGAGACCGGACTTATTTGTTTTGATTTCAGCTTTAAGGCAACAGGTATAACTTTGTTATTTTTGGCTAATATCCTGAAATCATCTAAATCAGGAAAAATTGAATCTCGTGGGGATGAATTCATTTAAACTGCCGACCAAATTAGATCTTCATCAAAACAAGTTTGCGAACCAGTATGACATGCTGGACCCACATTGTTCACCCTTAAAAGTAAAACATCTTTATCGCAATCAACTCTAATTTCAACTAATTCTTGTTCATTTCCTGATTCTTCGCCTTTAACCCAAATTTTATTTCTACTTCTAGAATAGAAAGTAACTTTTTTTGTTTCAAGTGTTAACCGAAAAGCTTCAGAATTCATCCATGCCATCATTAAAACAGTGTTGTTTTCATGATTTGTCACAATTGCTGAGATCAGTCCTTGCTCATTTAACTTTAAGGCGTTCCATCTCGCCGTAATTGTGTCGTTTGACAGGTTGTCCATGGCTATATTCTTACCTAGCCCAGAATCTCGTTTGCTCTTAGCCCAAAATAGGCATATTCTGAATTCATGAACCAATCCATTGCAAAATGTGAGAGATCCGGAATTGCTGAAACACTTTTAAAAGTAGGACCCGCATCAGCAACACTTTGTGCTGACTGGACTTCCTTTGACTTATTGATTCATTTAATTTTAAGGGAAAATCGACCTGATGCTGCCTTTGGACAAAATATTCCTTTTTTGAAAGAAAATGCTCTTAAATTAAAATCCGCAATTATCCGTAACGGATTTGAAAAGGCAGTTGCAGATTTTGCCAACGGACCAAAGCTGCCCTCTTTTTTTGCCCTACCAGGTGTTGACTCAGCTGCAAACACTTTTGAATTTGTTGTTCACCACGAAGATTTATTACGAGCCCAACCTAATTACCAAGTTCGAGAGCTTCCAAGACAACAACTAGAAACATTGTGGAAATGGTTCACAAAAGCAGCTCCGCTATATTTTCGTAAAGCTAAAATGGGTCTTGTTTTAGAATCTGAACTTGGAACCTACACGATTAAGAAAGGTAAGGAATGTATTACCTTAAAGGGTTCTGTGATTGATTTAATACTTTATGCCTTTGGTAGAAAATCTGTTGCAAATATTGAATTCAGCGGTGAACCCATTTTAATCGAACAAATCAAATCTTTAAACTTTAAAGTCTAGTTTTTATACCCTCTGCCCTTAACTGATTCTTGACTTCCAGAATACTTATTTCTGCGAAGTGAAAAATACTAGCAGCAAGTAGAGCATTAGCTCCTGCTTTGACAGCGGGAGCAAAATCAGATAACTTTCCAGCTCCACCACTAGCAATTATGGGTACATTAACTTCCTGGCGAGCTAGTTCGATTAGTTCCAAATCAAAACCGTCCTTAGTTCCATCTCTATCCATTGAATTAAGCAATATCTCTCCTACTCCACGATCCACTGCTTCTTTAATCCAAGAAATTGCATCAACTTCAGCACTTTTAGTACCACCATGAGTTGTGATCTCGAAACCAGATTTTGCATACTCACTATTAGTTCTTTTGGCATCAATTGAAATCACAAGGACTTGAGAACCAAACTTTGCTGCTATCTCATTTATAAGACTTGGATTACTAAGTGCGCTGGTATTAACTGAAACTTTGTCAGCCCCAGCCCTTAACAAAGTGTCAACATCAGAAACTGAACGCACACCACCACCCACTGTTAATGGTACAAATACCTGGTCCGCTGTTTTTTCTATAACTTCAATCATGGTTTTTCTGTCATTTCTTGATGCAGAAATATCAAGAAAAGTAATCTCATCGGCACCGTTTTGAGCATAATTTTTAGCTAATTCAACAGGATCTCCTGCATCTTTTAAATTTTGAAAATTTACACCCTTTACAACCCTGCCCTGATCAACATCTAAACAAGGAATAATTCTTATCAACGAGGTCATCAGCTTTTCTTATTCGCTATTTTTAATGCCTCAATTAAACTGAATTTTTGTGCATACAAAGCTTTACCAACTATTGCACCTTCAACCCCAATTTCAGTTAAATCACTCAATGTTTTAATATCTTCTAGACTTGAAATTCCTCCAGAAGCAATTATTGGTTTTTTGGTGTGATTCAAAATTTCTTGTAACAATTCTATGTTTGGCCCTAGCAACGTTCCATCTTTAGTAACATCGGTAACAACATATCTGGCAGCATTATCTTTATCTAATCTTTCTAAAGTTGAAATTAGTTCGCCACCTTCTTTAGTCCACCCTCGAGCCGCCAAATTTCTACCCCGAACATCTAATCCAATAGCAATTTTCTCACCATAATTTTTAATAACTTTTGCTGTCCAATCCGGATTTTCTAAGGCAGCGGTCCCAAGATTTATTCTTTGTGCGCCAGTACTTAAGGCGCGTTCCAGGGAATTATCGTCTCTAATCCCGCCAGATAATTCAACATTCACATCCAATTTCCCAATCACTTCTTGCATCAATTCAAAATTATTTCCCGTACCAAAAGCTGCATCTAGATCAACTAAATGAATCCATTCAGCACCTTGCTCTTGCCAAGTTAAAGCAGCATCAAGTGGTGAACCAAATTTGGTTTCAGTTCCTAACTCACCCTGCACTAGTCGAACCGCTTGGCCTTCTGCCACATCTACAGCGGGTAAAAGAATTAGTGGTTTCATTTAAAGAGTTGCCACCCAATTCTTGAGAAGTTGTAACCCTGCGTCACCAGATTTTTCAGGATGAAACTGAGTTGCAGTTAATGGTCCATTCTCCACACTTGCGACAAACTTTTCGCCATGGGTTGCGTAGTGGACTATAGGTTTCAGAAATTTTTCATGAGTATTCATTTCTAGTTCTTTGGCCGCATAGGAATGTACAAAGTAAAAAGACTGGTCTTCTAATCCTTTAAAAATCTGCGTTTCAGGATTAACTTCCAAGTAGTTCCACCCCATATGTGGAACGATTTGGGCTTCTAACAGCTCAACACTTCCTGGCCATTGCCCCAGACCTGGGGAAACGTTTTCGTTCTCAAAACCTTTTTCAAACATCACTTGCATCCCCACACATATTCCAAGTACTTTACGATTACCAGCTAAACGTTTATCGACTATTTCATTACCTCGGACTGCATTTATTCCTGACATGCAACTTCCAAATGCACCTACTCCAGGTAAGACAAAGCCATCACTATTCAAGCTGTCTTCATAATCACTAGTGATTTCTGCTGAGACCCCTAGTTGTTGGAATGCTTTTTGCGCAGATCGAAGATTACCAGATCCGTAATCTAAAATAGATATTTTTTTTGTGGCCATTAATTAATATTAATAAATTTCTT
>CALBND010000102.1 GCA_937896305.1 uncultured Actinomycetes bacterium | reverse complement strand
GTTGCTGCACTTTTTGATATTAATAATTTTATTTCAGGTCAAGTCTTAATTTTTCTAACATTTGCTGCAGGAGTAACGGTGGTTGGTCATTTGGTAGCAATTTTGACCTCCTCTCGTTTACGTGCCTAAAATGACTGAATTAAATCCCAGTTTTGCCTGCGTAGTGCTAACACAAGGAAATAGAGCAGATCAATTAAGAGCTGCTGTTTCGTCAATACTTGGACAAGTAAATGTAACCGTTGATGTTGTTGTAGTTGGCAATGGTTGGAAACCAGTTGGTTTGGCACGTGGAACTAAAACTGTTTATATAAAGGAAAATCTAGGAATTCCTGCTGGCAGAAATGCTGGAGTAAATCAAGTCGAAGGTGATTTACTTTTCTTTTTAGATGACGATGTTATTTTGCAAGATGAAAACACTTTGGAAAAAGTTTATGAAAAATTTAAAGCCGATAAGAAATTAGCTTTAGTACAACCTCAACCACAAGATCCAAATGGTTTACCAACTCCTAGAAGATGGATTCCGCGTTTAAATACCAGAAACCCCAATAGATCTTCTGCAATGTTTGCACTTTGGGAAGGTGCGACAACTGTGAGACGAGATGTGTTTGAAAAGGTTGGATCTTGGCCTTATGAATTTTTTTATGGGCATGAAGGAATTGATCTGGTGTGGAGAATTTGGGATGCAGGATATAAATGTTTATATGCTGCTGATGTAGTTGTGACCCATCCAGCAGTTGAACCAAGTACCAGACATAAAATTTATTATCATCACCAAGCAAGAAATAGAGTCATACTTGCTCGAAAGAACTTGCCTAGAATTATTTCTGCGATCTACTTATTTAATTGGAAACTAATTTCTTTTCTCAGATTTAGATTCGATAAAGAAGGATATAACGAGTTTAAACTTGGTTGGAAAGATGGAAAAAACTTTGAATTAGTAAGTGTGAATAAAATATCTTGGTTCACTATTTTGAAAATGACTTGCTACTTAAGACCCCCAATTATTTAGGGCAGTGGGCAAAACAAACCACTTTCAGGTGCAGGAATAGCTGTTGGTTCAGCAGTCACACTTGGCTCTGGAGTAGTTGCCGGGGTGCTTGGAGTAGCGCTAAAAGATTCTGGGGCATCGTTACCAAGAATTACTACAACATCAGCACCTATTAATTCTGGATCTTCTGCAAAATTACTGATACCCAAAAGTCTGCCAATTAGTTGTGCTTTTAAAGCATTACCAGGAGTGTGGGTAATTAAAGTTTGTTCGGTTGCTTTATTTGAAGCATTGCCAACCTCAGCAATATTCACACTTTGAGTTTTCAAATAGTCACTGGTAGCACCAGCAAAGCCTGCTCTTCTAGTTCCATTTAAGACAATTACTGAAATATCACTTGGGTTGACATCTATTTGTTCAGTTTCAACTACAGGAGCTTCGGTTGGGGTTTCCACAACCATTTTTGGTGGCCAGCCTGTGTCATTTATAATTGCCTGCCAAAGTTCATTAGCTTTCTCTGTCCATTGCACATGGTTACCATCTGGAGTTCCGGTGTAGGGAACAGTTACGAATGAAACGTTACTTGAACCCATGCTAGATAAACTTGTGGAAAGAGTTAATAAAGAATCTAAATCAGCAAGACCTGGATCCATTTGCAAAGATGAAGTTGAAGCATTTAATACTTTATATAGTGCTGGTAGATCTGTAACCAAATTCTTTTTTGTTACCTGGTCAATTGTTAAAGAAATAAGTTCTTGTTGACGTTCGATTCTTTTCAAATCGCTACCATCTGCCAAAGTATGTCTTGCTCTCATCAAACCAAGTGCTTGTTCACCATCAAGGGTTTGAATACCTGCAGGTAAAGAAATTCCAGCACCGTTTTGTACAGGCTCATCAATTGCTTTTGTTAAGCAAACTTTAATTCCACCAAGGGCATCAACAACATTAGAAAAGCCCACAAAATCAACTATTACGGCGTGATCAATTTTTACACCAGTTAATGTTTCAACGGTTTGTATAGTGCAACCTGGTCCAGCCAACGAAAAAGCAGAATTAAATAAATCTGTTCTTTCTGTTATGGCTGTGCCATCTTCTTTGACGCAAGCTGGAATTTTTACTACCGAATCTCGAGGAATGCTCACCACAATTGCTGTTGTTCGATCATTTGCTAAGTGGATGAGCATGGTGGTGTCGCTTCTGCCGTTGCCACCTAAATTCGTTTCATCACCAAAACCACCACCTTGTCCAGTTCTGGTGTCAGTACCCATTAACAAGATATTTAAAGGACCGGTTTCCGACACTGATTGTGGTGAATCGATGACATCTAGAGATTTAATATTGTCGGCGATATTTCTTGCTGCAAAACCAAAAATCCCAGCCAAGGTCGCAACCACGAGCACACTGCCGGAAGAAAAAGCCAAGATTTTTCTGATCCGACGAGAGCGGCTTACTGGGGGGTTATTTTGCGACATATCTCCACTTTTGCCCGTTTTGATGGGGAAACCTGAATATTTGGGATTCCTTTAATGAACACTACCTATTAACCGGCGAGTCACCCCCTAGCCACATGGATAAAGGGCCGTAAGGTTTTGCTTATGACAAAAACAATGAAATACCTCGCTCTTACTTCTTTAACTGCACTACTTCTTACAGCTTGTGGTGGATCAAATACTGATTCTCAAACCACAACAACTGAAACCACCGATGGCGCTGCTACAGCTAGCCCCAGCCTAAGCCCTCTTTCAGGATTACCTTCAGGATTGGGAAGTCCAATTGCTGTTGTAAAAATTGATAACGTCAGCCCAGCTAGACCTCAATGGGGTATCTCTGCTGCAGATTTAATTTTTGTTGAAGAAGTAGAAGCAGGATTAACTCGTTTAGCAGCTGTTTTTAACTCAACCTTGCCAAACAAAGTTGGTCCGGTCAGATCAGCTCGTATTTCTGACTTAGACATCATGGAACAATTTGGTACTCCAGCATTTGCCTTCAGTGGTGCTCAAAAAAAATTGTTACCAACAATTGATCAAGCAAACATTGTGAACGCAAGCCATGGTTTGAATGGAAAGTTCTACACCAGACAAGTTGATAAGAGCGCCCCACATAACTTAACTGTTGATTTAGCAGGAGTTGTTGGCTCATTAACTGGTATTAGTGGTGCAAAAGATATGGGTTGGACTTTCTCTGACTCCCCAGTTATTGATGGAGTAACAACAAAATCATTTAGTGCGAAATGGCCAGCTTCTAGAGTTGGTGCGGAATGGGATTCCACAAATAGTGCTTGGGTAATTGCACTCGATGGAACTCCTGCATCAGATGCTGTTACAAATCAACCATTGTTTGCCAAAAACATCATCGTGCAATATGTCGATCAAGTGGAAGATTCAGGTTTCCAAGATAAAAATGGAAATAAAACTCCTTTGATTAAAACAGATGGATCGGGCACAGCAGTAATCATGAGAGATGGACAAAGATTTGAAGCTACTTGGTCTCGTCCAACTCCAACTGATCCAACTTCATACATGGTGGGTGCAAATCCATACGTCTTTGCAACAGGTCAAACTTGGATTTTGTTCTTACCCAAGACTTATGTTGTGACATTTGACCCAGAAACATCTCCAACCCCTGGTTCATAACATTTTCAATTAAACTCAAGAGACGAGCAATACTTGAGTTGATGGGAATGAAAACGTGACTGCAGCAATCCTTTTAGTAGGTGGCTTTGGCACACGTTTGCAGCCATTGACTGTTCATACACCTAAACCGATGTTGCAGGTGGCCGGATTTCCGGTCACCGCACATCAAATCAGCAAAGCCAAGCAAGCAGGCATCGATCACATAGTTTTAGGCACAAGTTTCAAAGCTGAAGTCTTTCAAAAAGAGCTCGGCGATGGCCAAAAATTAGGCGTGAATGTTAGTTACGCTTTTGAGCCGGTACAACTGGGCACCGGAGGCGGTATCCGAAATGCAGCCAGTTTACTAAACGCTCAACCAGATGACCCAGTCGTTATTTTTAATGGAGATGTTTTAACAGGTGTTGATATCCAAAAAGTTATTTCAAAATGGCGTGAAACAAATGCTGATGTGGCACTTTATTTAACAAGAGTCAAAGATCCCAGTGCATATGGATTAGTACCAACAGATGAAGCAGGAAATGTTTTAGCTTTCCTGGAAAAACCAGATAGAAAAGAAGATATTGTCACAGATCAAATAAATGCTGGAATGTATATATTTAAAAGAAAAGTAATTGATTTAATCCCCTCAGACAAAGTAGTTTCCGTGGAGCGAGAAGTATTTCCTGAATTATTAAAAAATAATTTAAAAGTAATAGGAGTAGTTGATGAAGGATACTGGCTTGATTTAGGAACACCAGATTCATTTGTAAAAGGATCAAGTGATTTAGTTACCGGTAAAATAAAAACAGGTTTAATAAAAACTTTTAGTGACAAATTAATATTAGAAAACACAAAAATAGATCC
>CALBND010000101.1 GCA_937896305.1 uncultured Actinomycetes bacterium | reverse complement strand
ACCTCATTCTTAGTTTTTAATGCTCTTTCGATTACTTCAGCTGCTACTTGTCCAGTTTCCATTGCGTATGCAATACCTTCACCATTGAATGGATTTACCATTCCTCCTGAATCTCCCACTAAAATCATGCCGCGGGTGTATTGAGGTTGGCGATTAAATCCCATAGGTAATGCAGCACCTCGAACTTGTTGTGTCATGTTTTCGTCTCTAAATCCCCACTCTTCTGGTGTTTGATCTAGCCAACGTTTTAATAAATCTTTATAGTCAATACTTTGGAAAACTGGAGATGAATCTAAAATTCCTAAGCCAACATTGGAAGTTCCATCCCCCATTCCAAAAATCCAACCATACCCTGGTAATAATTTATTTTGATCTTTTAATTCCAACCACGATTCTAAATAATTATCATGTGTTCTTGGGCTTTTGTAATAAGTTCTAACTGCAACACCCATTGGACGATCTTCTCTTCTTGCTAAACCAAGCGATAAAGCCATACGACTTGAAACTCCATCAGCTGCAACAACAACTTGTGAATAATGATTAGTTTCTGAACCATCTGAATTCTTAGTTGTCACACCAGTTAATCTTCCAGTTTTTTCATCAATAATTGGACCAGTGACGCGTGTATTTTCATGTAATCGAACACCACGATTCTTTGCAGTTATAGCTAACATTTCATCAAAATCAGATCGAGTTCTAACTAGTCCATAATTTGGGAAACCATCTATTTCTGGCCAATCAAGTTCTAATCTATGTCCGCCACCAATGACTCGTAAACCTTTATTGCGAAGCCAACCGTTTTCTGTTGTTGGCTCAATTCCCATATCAAGTATTTGCTTAACCGCTCTTGGAGTAAGCCCGTCTCCACAAACTTTTTCTCGTGGAAAATTAGTTTTTTCAAAAAGTAAAACATCTAGTCCTCTATTGGCTAGATGAAATGCAGTAGCAGCACCGCCTGGACCAGCTCCGACAACAATTACATCTGCACTGTTTTGGGTATTTGTCATTTATCTTTTCTCGCTTTGTGTAAGGCAACTATGCCACCTGTTAAGTTTTTGCAAGTAACCTCCACCCAACTACTTTGTTGGATCTGCTTGGAAAACTCTTCTTGATTTGGCCACGCTCTAATTGATTCGGCTAAATACACATAAGCATCAGGGCTTGAAGAAGTCTTTTTAGCTATTGCAGGTAGTGCTTTCATCAAATATTCCATATAAATTTTTCTAAAAAATGACCAAGTAGGAGACGAGAATTCACAAATAACTAAGCGTCCCCCTGGTTTAGTTACACGAAACATTTCACTCAGTGCCTTGTCAACATCTTGAACGTTTCTAATTCCAAACGAAATAGAAACGGCATCGAAGGTCTCATTAGCAAAAGGTAGAGCCAATGCATCACCTGCTGAAAAATTTAATTGAGGGGCTCGTTTATTGCCTTCTCTCAACATTCCTAAGGAGAAGTCACAAGGAATAACTAGTGCGCCTTTTTTACTAAACGCTAAAGAGCTTGTTCCTGTTCCAGCAGCTAGATCTAAAATTTTTTCACCAGCCTTAGCATCAATTGCTTTAGCGGTTACTTTGCGCCATCTATGTGTTAAACCCAGAGCTAAAACATCATTAGTGAGGTCATATTTTTCTGCAACTCGATCAAACATCGCTGCGACTTCACTTGGTTTTTTTTCTAATGATGCTTTTGACATATGACTATTCTGTCAGCCCCACGAAATTTTGCCACTTGTGGTCGCATTTCTGATTTAGGCGTACTCTAGTTATATGACCCATCCCTTTGCAGTTGAAAATTTTTCAACAACGCACATTCGAACAATCGGATTGAGCAATAAGTTAGATCTTTTATCAATATTGCCAAATAGGCCAGCAAATGAATTATTTTCGTGGGTGAGAAATAATCGAGGAATTGTTGCTTGGGGGGTAAATAGCAAAGAAAACTTTAGTGGAACTGAGCGTTTTTCCAGAGCTCATCGCTGGTGGAAAGAATTTGTAGATAATTCATACCTCAAAGATGAAGTAAAAACTTCAGGATCTGGTCCAATTGCCTTTGTTTCGTTTTCATATAGTTCAGATGATTCAAGTGTCGTAATTGTTCCTGAAATTGTTGTTGGGCAAAATGCAGAAAAGACATGGCTAACTGTAATTGGTGACCTTGATATTGAAAGTATTAAAAATGAATTACTCTCCTCAAAACAACAATCCGTTAAACCATTAAATATAAAGTGGGAACAAGGTTCTGTCTCAACTGAGGTTTGGCAAGAAAACGTCAAGGATGCTGTTAAACGTATTGCCAATAACGAAATTGATAAAGTAGTTTTAGCTAGAGATATAAATGCTATTAGTGAAAACGAAATTGATATCCGTTACGTCTTGCAAAATTTAAGTGCAACTTTTCCAGAATGTTGGTCATTTTCTGTAGACAATCTTGTAGGTGCTACTCCAGAATTGTTAATTAGAAAATCGGGTGAAGAAGTATTATCAAGAGTTTTAGCGGGAACCATTAAAAGAAGTACCAACGATAGTGACTCTCAGATTGCTTCAACTTTATTGAAAAGTGATAAAGATTTAGAAGAACATGAATTTGCTGTTACTTCCGTTGCTACATCCTTAGCTTTGCATTGCACTGACATGAAAATACCAACAACTCCAAGAGTTCTTAAACTTTCTAATGTGGCCCACCTTGCTACTGATATATCTGGCACATTGGTTGATGGTGCGCCAGCTCTGGTGTTAGCCGGATCACTTCATCCCACCGCTGCAATTTGTGGCACTCCAACTGGAAGAGCAAAAGCACTAATTACTGAATTAGAAATGATGCATAGAAATAGATATACAGGTCCTGTTGGATGGATTAATGCAAACGGTGATGGTGAATTAGGAATAGCTTTGCGGTGTGCCGAGGTTCTTGAAAATAAAGCACGCCTATTTGCAGGTTGTGGAATAGTTTCAGGATCTACCCCTGAAGACGAGCTGGCTGAATCAAATGCCAAATTCATTGCAATGAAAGATGCTTTAACTAATTAAAATCTATTTTTTTAACTTCTTCATAAATCATTTTTCTTAATTCTGCTTCGTCTTCACGAGATTCAATTGGCACAATTAAAACTTTAATTCCATTTGGGGTGTCTAGATTCTTTTCCAAATCAGCTATTTTTTTAATGATTGTAACTTTGGCCTGAAGTGTTTTAATTACTTCGGGTAAGTCTATTTTTGTGGGTGTTCCAAATACACGTTCAAAATCATCGACTTCTGCTTGCTCCAAAGTGTTAAAAATTCCACCACCATTATTATCACAAATAATAAAAGTTATATTTGGGTTTTTTTCTAAAGCTGGAATAACAAAACTATTTAAATCATGTAAAGCAGCAATGTCTCCGAGCAGGGCAAAGGTTGGAACATCAGAGACCAAGGCTGCACCAATTGCTGTGGCAACTACTCCATCAATTCCATTTACTCCTCGGTTCATAGAGACTGAAACATCTCCATTTGTGAATGGTGATTTCTGTTCCGGACTTAAAACTAATTCCAAATCTCTGGCAGCCAAACTAGAGGCGACGTGTAAGTGTGATTGTTTTGGAAGTTTCTTAACTAAAGCAATAGCTACATGAAGTCCAGACATTTTTGTATTTTCAGTTAAAATTTTATTGACAACAGAATGCACTAAAGCACCATTTTTCTTCCACAGGTTTCGCCAAGTTTTATTTACTTGTTTAGATGGAATTCTAAATAATCCATGACTTTTAACATTGGCAAAACTTTGAGTTACTACACTTGGTATCGCACAAGAAATTATGATCGGACTGTTTTTTATTAATTCTGATATTGATCTTGATAAACCGACACTACCAATAGTTAAAACAACTTCTGGCTTTTGAATTTCGGTGAAAGCTTTGATAAATGCAGGAGCGTGAGAAATCATTATTTCACCAACTCCTACATGGGGAGGTTCAACAATTACTGGCCAATCAAGTGCTAGTCCTAAATCTTTTGCGTAATCAAACATTTCGATATTGGTAGCTCCAGCAACGATTATGCCTTTTTTTGTTATGTACTCTGTTGCAATATTTTCTGAATTTATATTGCTGACACTTAATTGTCCAACAAATTTTTCGAATTGGAACTCTTCTGTAGGGATCAGTGGTTCTGATAATGAAACATTCAAATGCACAGGAGTGCGGCTTTTTACCCCAGCAATTAAAACCGAAATTATTCTATCTTTAATAGCGTCTCGCGCAGCAGCAGTTTCTAGGAGTAAAGATTCAGAGTTTATTTCGATACTTCTTGAAACAAAGCTTCCAAAGATATCTCGTTGGTTTATGACTTGATTAGCACCAGTTCCTTGGAATGCTGCTGGCCTATCAGCAGTTAAAACAATCAAAGGCACGCTCGAATATTTTGCTTCGATAACTGCGGGGAATAAATTTGCTACAGCTGTACCCGAAGTTGTTAAAACAGCTGTTGGCTTACCAGATTTAATTGCTGCTCCAAGTGCCACAAATGCTGCGGTTCTTTCATCAATTCGAACATGAACAGAAAGTAATCCTTTTTTCTCGGCAGCAATTAAAGCCAACGAGATTGGACCATTTCTAGATCCAGGCGCCAAACTTACGAATTCAACACCTATATTTATTAGCTGTTGAACAATTAACTCAGCTGTTTGAGCAGAAGTGGCTTGATTTGAAATACTCATTTTCCTAAAACCAGCCTTCTACTTTGCCAAAGTCATAACATTCATTCATTTTCTTAAATAATTCTTTTTCGTTAGGGCTTTGTTGTAATTTAGATTCATCTAAATCAAGCTTTATAACTTCTACCTTACCATTTTTAGGTTTTAGTGTTTTACTCACAACATCTGTGAGTAGCAATGCTCCTGTTCCAGCACCGCAGACTAACGAAGAGGAATCATTAATTAAAGTTTGGGCTAAAGTTGTTTCATATAAACCAAGGCTTGTATCCATTGATCCAGAAACTACAACCTTAATATTTTTACCTGAAAGATAATTTGCAATATCTAAAAATCTCTTTATTCCACCAAGTGGTATTGGTTTTAATATCACAAAATCCGCAATTTCTGAAATCTTATTAAGGAAATCTTTCTCTGTTGAATCCTTTGTTAGTCTTAAACTTTCATCAATCGCTATCGGGATATCAGTTATTTTCTTAAGACTCTCGATCTCATTTAAAGTAGAGCAAGGTTGCTCTATATATTCGATATCAAAATCAGTTAGATTATTTAAATATTCTTTGGCTGATTCAATTGCTAACGCCCCATTGAAATCTATTCTTAATTTAATTTCTTGCTTTGATAAATTATTAATTTGATTTAAAAAATCTATTTCTTCAAGTAAATTCTGTCCATCTAATTTGACTTTCAAAGTTTTACATCCAGACTCCTGAAACATTTCTATTGCTTTCAAAGGATTTTTAGATGTGTTTATTGCGTTAACTGCCACTTCAGTTGCTTTTGGTTCTGGCAATTTTGTCCAAGCCATTTCCAAACAAGCTTGTAGCCACCTTGCACTGTGTTCAATCGAGTGATTAGCAAAAGGTGCAAATTCGGCCCACCCATATTCACCTTTAATTAAAATACCTTCGCGGTAAATATTTCCGCGCATTTCATCTTTTAAATCAACTCTAAAACTTTTAAATTCAGCAAGAGCGTTTTCGGGATATGTCACAAAAATCTAATTATGGACGTTTCGGAAATTTGCTGAAGTCTGGTTTTCTTTTTTCTCTATAAGCATCTCGACCCTCTTGTGCTTCTTCGCTCATGTAATAAAGAAGTGTTGCATCACCGGCTAATTGTTGAACTCCTGATAAACCATCATCAGCTGCATTAAAAGATGCTTTCAATAATCGAAGTGAAAGTGGTGAGTGAGACAACATTTCTTTGGCCCACTTGACTGTTTCGTTTTCTAAATCTTGCAAAGAAACAACAGCGTTAACCAATCCCCATTCTAAGGCAGTCTTTGCGTCATATTGTCTTGCTAAAAACCAAATTTCTTTAGCACGCTTTAAACCAATTTGGCGTGATAGTAAACTTGAACCAAATCCTCCATCAAAAGATCCAACTCTAGGACCTGTTTGACCAAACTTTGCATTTTCTGCAGCAATGGATAAATCGCAAACAACATGCAAGACATGTCCTCCACCAATTGCAAAACCTGCGATCATCGCAATTACAGGTTTAGGTAATCTTCTGATTTGTACTTGAAGATCTAAAACGTTAAGACGACCAATACCTTTTTGTGCAACTTCATCATCACCGATATAACCATCATCTCCTCTAATGCTTTGATCGCCACCAGAACAAAAAGCTAAATCACCTTTGCCAGTCAAAATAATTACGCCAACTTCATTGTCATCTCTTGCCATATCAAAAGCAGTAATTAACTCTGAAACAGTTTGGGGCCTAAAAGCGTTGCGTTTCTCCGGACGATTAATTGTGATTTTGGCTATGCCCTCGGCAACGTGATATTCGATATCTCGCCATTGGCCAACTGGTATCCAATTCAATGCAGGGATTATCGAGGTTTGGGCTGGATCATTGGTCACTGAAAAATGTTCACTCTCTACGCTGGTGTCTTGATGACTCCAATCTTTGCAAACCGTGTTTTGCTGACTTCCGGGCGGAAGGCAGCTGACAGCGTTTCTCGAGAGATTTCGAAAATTTTAAGTGGTAATTACGTAAGTGCCCTTGTCCCCTATGCAGAAAGCGATCAAGTTACGAATAAATATATTTCTGCTATAGATGTTGAGATTCCGTGCAAAATAAATGATGGTCTAATCGTTTGTACAAGTGGTTCAACAGGAAATCCAAAGGCTGTAGAAATATCTTCAGCTGCAATTAAATCGGCAGTTCAAATTGTTAATTCACAATTTAATACACCGGCATCTTGGCTCTTAGCAATCAATCCTGCGTTTATCGGTGGATTCATGGTTTTAGCAAGGGCAATTATTAGTGAGCAAAACTGGGAATATGGTCTAGATGACAATGCTAAATTTTCGCCAGATTTATTTGCAGGCATTGCACAAACCCAGATTGCAAAATTTGGGAAAGTTAGAACCTCATTAGTTTCTGCACAACTAGCAGCATTAGTTGCCCAAGATCATATTGAAACACTAAAAAAGTTTGATGCAATTTTAGTTGGTGGCGGCCAGATTTCTCCCAAACAATATCAACAATTAAAAAACGAAGGTGTCAATTTAATCAGAACTTACGGAATGACTGAGTCTTCTGGTGGCGTGGTTTGGGATGGTAAAACTTTAGGTGAAGTAAAAATAAGAATTGAAAATCCTTCTCAAAATGGAGCAGGAAGAATCTCCATCCTGAGTCCAAGTAATGCTACTTGTTACCACGGATCTAGTGAAGGAATCAAAAACTTAAATGAAACAACATTTAACCAAGGCTGGTTACTTACTCAAGATATTGGTACTTTTCAAAATAATGAATTAAAAGTAATAGGAAGAAGCGATGACATAGTTGTCTCAGGGGGAAATAATGTTTCGGTTCATGCAGTTGAAAACGTTCTACGAGATCAACCCGGAGTTGATGACGCCGTGGTTTTTGCAATTCCTGATGAAGTATGGGGAACTGTAATTGCTGCAGTTGTTGTTGGAGAGGCTGAAAAAGATCAACTTCTTTTGGCTGTTGAAAAAGAACTGGGAAGCCCCGCCAAACCGAGAGTTATAAAATTTGCCCACGAGTTGCCTTTGCTGCCAAATGGGAAAATAGATGTAGATTCGTTGAAATGACTTCGTTAAATATTTGGATGCAAGGTTCACGCCCAAAAACTCTTGGGGCAGCCCTTTCCCCAGTAATCGTGGGTAGTGCAATTGCCTATCACGAAAATTCATTTAATATTTCTTTAACGTTTTTGGCTTTAGTGGTTAGTTTAAGTATTCAAATTGGTGTGAATTATGCAAACGACTATTCAGATGGGATAAAAGGAACGGATGAAGTTCGAGTTGGACCAGTTCGTCTAGTTGGTCAAAAACTTGCCTCACCTAACGCAGTTAAATTCGCTGCAATAGTTTCATTTCTAATCGCAACACTTGCTGGATTGGCATTAACTTACGTAACAAAACAATGGTGGTTAATCCCATTAGGTTTTAGTGCAATAGTTGCTGCCTGGACTTACACGGGTGGACCAAAACCTTATGGTTATTTTGGTTTTGGCGAAATATTTGTTTTTCTTTATTTTGGATTAGTCGCTGTGTTGGGTACTGTCTATGTGCAAACACTAAATTTCAAAATTTATTATCTAATCTATGCAATTGCAATAGGATCATATGCGGCAGCAATATTAGTAGCTAATAACTTAAGGGATCTAGAAAAAGATAAACAAGTTGATAAAAAAACTTTAGCAGTCTTTTTGGGCGACAAAGCTACTCGAATGTTTTATGTCTTGCTAATGATAATTCCAAATATATTGATGATTGCATTATTTGTGGTCGGACAATTTTTTACGAATACTAATTTAGGTGCCACAATACAATTTCATCTTTTAGCATTAATACCTGCTTGGGCGTCTATTAAAATTGTGAGAAACAAAAAAGTTGGAAAAGACTTAATTCCTGTTTTAATTAAAACTGGTCAAACTCAACTATTTTTTGCAATTCTAGTATCTATTGGTCTTATCCTAGAAACTTTCTAGTTTTCGTTAATTATTTTATCTTCTTTTTCTCCAGCTGAATCAATTTTTTTATTTAGTGCAGTCAATTTATTTGCAACAAAATTAGAAAATTCATCTCTTGTTTTGGAGAGAACAAATAAGCTGACTATGCCAGAAGCTAAAAATGCTACAACCAAAAGTAAAATTCCTCTGAATCCAATTAAATACCCTGCGCCTAAAAAAGCGAT
>CALBND010000100.1 GCA_937896305.1 uncultured Actinomycetes bacterium | reverse complement strand
ATTGGTGGAGGGGTTCACCTAAAACCAGAAGCTGTCCACAAACTAGTTGCAGAACGTGGCGAAGAAGTTGTGTTCTTTGATGGCAGAAATACTTTCGAAGCAAAAATAGGCAAATTCAAAAACGCTGTGGTTCCTATTGCCATGACAACAAAAGATTTTATTAATGAAATAGATAGTGGCAAATATGATCATTTGAAAAAGAAAGCCATTGTTACCTATTGCACCGGTGGCATTAGATGTGAAGTTTTATCCGTTTTAATGAAAAATCGTGGATTCCAAGAGGTTTATCAAATCAAGGGTGGCATTGTTAGATATGGCAATAAATATGGCGATAACGGTTTATGGGAAGGTTCCCTATTCACCTTTGATGATCGACTAACTCTTGAATTCAGTGATCAAACCAAATTATTAGGAACTTGTGCTAGATGTGAAAGTAAAACCAAATCATTTAGAAACTGTCTCAATGAAAACTGTCATCAATTAGTTTTACTATGTGATGAGTGTTACAAAAACCATGTAGGTCTTCCCTGCAAGCACGATCGGGAAACCAAAACCAATCGTGAATTAGTTGGATGATTCAATAAATTTTTTTACATTTCCCTAATTTATGAGTTTTGGTCAGTCCAATAGTTACACAATCACTGATATGGTTTTAAGTAGTTAAATAGTCTATTAAAACTTTCGGGGTAAATATGTCAAAATTTAAAAAAATCTTAATCATCTCTTCTGTGCTCTTGGTGAGTGCTTGTGGTGGAAATTCAGAATCAGGTTCTACTTCCTCAACTGTGCAAGGTGGCGGTTCTTCTGCCATGGGTACATTTCAAAAAACGTGCTCTGCGGTTTATCCAGATCACACGATTAATTACACAGCTTCTTCTTCAGGCACTGGTCGAACAGCTTTTGCAAGTGGTGAAGTTGATTTTGGCGGAAGTGATGATCCTGTTAAGGAAAATGATCCGCAACGTCCTGTGTTTGGCCACATCCCAGTAATTGGAGCTCCAATTGTAATTGCCTACAACGTTGCTGGCTTAACCTCATTAAAACTTGACACCATTGCCTTAGGTTTGATTTGGCAAGGAAAAATCTTGAAATGGAATGATTCAATCATTCAAGAATTAAATCCTGGTAAAAAACTTCCAGATAAAAGTATTGTGGTTGCTTACCGTTCTTCCTCTTCAGGTACTTCAGGTAACTTTTCTGGGTACCTAACAGCTAACAACGCTGAAGGCTGGAG
>CALBND010000099.1 GCA_937896305.1 uncultured Actinomycetes bacterium | reverse complement strand
CTCCATTGTTCATCAACTAATTTAAGGCTAAAGGTTTTCTCAATAACACTATTGCGCTCCGATAGAGTTATTCTAAAATTTTCATTGATGACAAAAGCCTCCTCTGCTGAAAAATTTACTAAGCCAGATTCATTAGTGCTTATTTTTCCAGAATTTTCATAAACTTGAATTTTTGCAGTTGGATTCCAAATATTTCTAATCTCTGGAATTAAATATTCCCGAGCAATCGCATAGTCATTTTCACTCGAAGCTGCTGCATTCAAGAAACCATTAAGAATTTGCTCTGGACTCATCCCAATTTGGGGACGAGCAGCAATAACTCGAACTATGGAACCCTCCGCAACTGTTCCAATAAGTGAGCCTTCTTTGATGGCGCTAGATGTTGGCACATCTGCACAACCAGAAATTACAAGAGCAACAAACGTTAGACTAAAAAATTTACTTTTCATCTTTATCCTCAGATAAAGATCCAAGATCAAGTACCACTGAGTAATCAAGATCGTTACTTAATTCGTCACCAAAACCTATTGCCAAAGCAGACTTAGTTAAGGGTTTATGCGGTATTCGAGGAAGGGTAAGTCGAAACATTGTTCCTTTACCTGGCGCACCCCAAGCATCCAACCAACCTTCATGCAAACGAGCATCATCTAAAGCAATTGCTAAACCTAATCCAGTTCCACCAGATGTTCTTGTTCTTGCTGGATCTGCGCGCCAAAATCTATGAAAAATTAATGAAGATTCACCAGGTTTTAATCCAGGCCCCTTATCTTTAACAACAACCGCGATTCCTTCGTCATCACTTCCCATTGTTATCTCAATTGGTTTACCAACACCGTATTCTGCAGCGTTGGTAATTAAGTTTCGAATAATTCTTTCAACTCTTCTGGAGTCCATCTGTATTTCTGGTGCATCACCTTTTATCACGACTGGTGTATTTTGTTTTGTTAACAGGGAAGATAAAGATTCAGTTGTTTTTTCAATTAATTCTTTAATATTTACTTCTTGAAGATTGAGCTCTGCGGCACCAGCATCAAATCGACTGATTTCAAGTAATTGAGATAATAAAATTTCGAATCTTTCAATTTGGGTACTCAGTAACTCAGCTGCTCGTGCAGTTTCACCTTCATAATTATCTCTAGCTTCATACAAAATATCTGCAGCCATACGCACAGTTGTGAGTGGTGTTCTTAATTCATGTGAAACATTGGCTACAAAATCTGATTTAAATTGTTGC
>CALBND010000098.1 GCA_937896305.1 uncultured Actinomycetes bacterium | reverse complement strand
CTTGACCAGTCTTTGCCCAACGTTCCCCTAGAGCGCATATGACTTTAGAGATTAAATTTTCCCAAGTCCATACCACGCCTTTTTCGTTAATATTTTGAGTTATTATTTGATTACAACTTTCTGAATCCAAAGATGAGGCAGCTTTTGATAATCCGCGAGCAATTGCATTTGATCCAGCTATTGATAAAACTGCTCCACCCCCTGGATGAAGTGAAGTGGTGTGACAATCTAGAGTTTTAAATATTTCACTTACTCTTAAAACTATTTGTTCAATATCAACTGGTGAAATCATTGAGACATCAGGAATTTTAGATTCTAGAGCTGCTCGTGCCGCATCTCCTGCTGGCATTCCTGAAAGAACTAAGCGTCGCATAATTTCTAAACGCACAATGTCTGTTGAGCAATAACGTCTATGGCCACCTTCAGATCTTTGACTAGGACTCATGCCATAACGGCGTTCCCAAGTTCTCAAAGTTGCAGGAGCTACTCCTACTCGACTAGCAACCATGGCAACAGTTAATCCCACGAATGTGGCTTCATCGCCTGGTAAAACTTCGGTGTTCATGGCTAAAGTCTGCCTAACTTCACCACTTTTGGCTACCTGAGTTCCCCACTATGACCTATTTCACTAAACTGTTCATTGCTTTTGATTGACTAACTTATGAACAATCTATATAGTTTTAAGTAGAAGTAACAATCAAAGGAGCCCTAAATGGCTGATATCTCAAGATTGCCCGGTCCAAATGCTGATATTTGGGACTGGCAGTTGAAAGGTGCTTGCCGTGGGGAAGATCCTGAGATTTTCTTTCATCCCGAAGGTGAGCGTGGCCCAGCCCGCGAGAACAGGATCGCATTGGCCAAGTCAATTTGTGCCACCTGCCCAGTTCTTCGTCAATGTGCTGAACATGCCCTAGCGGTTCGTGAACCTTATGGGGTGTGGGGTGCGATGAGTGAAGATGATCGCGAAACCATCTATGCCCCAGTTAAAGCACCAATGCCAATAGCTGGATAAATATAGTCTTTTTGAATGACCCTCCAAAAGAAAAGTCCCCTTTATGCAAATAAAGGGGACTTTTTAATGCTGGACAGAAGTTGTAGGACAACTGCTCTCTTTGCTATATTCAAGACATAATGACAATTGAGAACAAAGCCGAAGTAGAGGCCATTGCCCACGGCATAAGACGTCGAGTATTAGAACACACTGTTTTAAATAACGGTGGTTATTTAAGCCAAGCTTGTTCGGCTGCTGAAATTTTGGCCAGCCTTTATGGTGGTTTAGCAAAAATCACACCACTGGAAAAGCCTTTAGATCCAAGACCGTTCTTGGGGGTACCTAGTGAAACTTTTAAAAGTTATGTCACGGGTGCAGAATTTCACGGCCGGCAGGGTCCAGAGTTAGATCGAATTTTCATGAGCCCTGCTCATTATGCCCTAGTCATTTATGCAGCTTTGATTGAAACAAAAAGATTAAGTGAGAGTTCTTTAGAAAAATTTAATAAAGATGGATCAACTGTTGAAATGATAGGTGCTGAGCACTCCCCTGGATTTGAAACCACCACAGGTTCACTCGCTCAAGCACTTTCCCAAGCAAGCGGAGTTGCCATGGCTCGCAAATTTAAAAAAGAAACTGGAAATGTTTGGGTTTTCATGTCTGATGGAGAATTCCAAGAAGGTCAAACTTGGGAAGCCTTAGCTGCTTCTAGTTATCACAAATTAGACAATCTAAAAGTTATTGTTGATGTCAATAAAAACCAATGTGATGGGCCGATGGAAAGCGTTATGTCTATTGAACCACTTAAACAAAGAGTTGAAAGTTTTGGTTGGGACGTATCGGTTGTAGATGGAAATAGTATTGATGAAATTTTTGCTGCTGGAACTGCAAAAACAGATAAGCCAAAGATAATTCTTTGCTACACCGATCCCATAAGAGATATTCCAATCTTGCAAGAGCGAGCACCAACTTTGCATTATGTACGTTTTTCAAGTCCAGCTGAGCGGGAAAAGTACAAAGAATTTTTGGAGGCTTGGGTTTAAATGGGATACGAAATTGTAAATAGACCACATGTTGAAAACTTTATTAATTGGAGCAAAGATAAACCAAAAGTTTTGGTAGTCACAGCTGATTTAACTAATTCATGTGAAGTTGGTAAATGGCGTGATATTTACCCAGAGAGATACATCTCAATGGGTATGGCTGAACAAAATATGGTTTCCTTTGCAGCTGGATTAGCTCGAGAAGGTTTTGAACCATGGCTGCACACTTTTGCTGTATTTCTTTACCGTCGACCATTTGATCAACTTCATTTATCAGTGGCTTACCCAAATCTTCCAGTTCGATTTGTGGGCTTTTTGCCAGGAATCACCACCCCAGGAGGAGTTACTCATCAAGCAATAGATGACATTAATGCTTTAAGAGGCGTTCCAAACATGACAATTTTGGAAACCGGAGACGCTACCGAAGTCGAATCGGTATTAGATGTAGCCCACAAAATTGATGGCCCAGTTTACATAAGAATGCTGCGCGGTGAAGTTTCTCGTATTTTTCCTAAAGCAGAAGCCATGCAATTTAACCAAGCAAGAGTTTTGAGTAATGGTTTCGATGTAACTGTAATCAGTTCTGGTATTTCTACAGAAGAAGCACTGCGTGCCATACCTGCCTTGCAAGAACATGGTGTTTCTGTGCAGCATTTACATATTTCAACATTAAAGCCATTCGACGATCCGCAAGTTATTGAAAGTTTAAAATCAGCTAAACATGGAATTATTTCCATGGAAAATCACAGCGTAATAGGTGGACTGGGTAGTGCTGTAGCTGATTTAATGGCTGAACATGGCATTGGCAAGAAACTCATAAAAATTGGACTTAAAGATACTTACGCACATGGTGCATCTCAAAAATACTTGTTACAAAAATATGGATTGGGTGCCAGAAGTTTAATTGAAGCAACAGAAAAATTAATGGATAAAGATCTTAAAATATCTGAAGAAGAGTTATCACAAACCAGAGTCATCGACGTACATAGCACCGCTAAAGCAGAAGCTCTGTAATAGTTATGAGTACTTTTAGAATAAGTTATGAATTAAATACTGATTCTGCCAAAGAAGTTGCTGAAGCCATCAGAGTTGAACAAACAATAGAATTTCCCATTGAATTAGCTCCAACTTGGATTCAAAATGAAGTTGTGGGTCAAGTCGTTAACTTAAATTCACTAGCAAACAATCGCTCTCTTTTAGAAATTGATTACAACGTAGGTATAACCGGAAATGAACTTCCCCAGCTCTTAAATGTTTTATGGGGCAATGTTTCGATGTTTCCGGATGTGCGAGTAGTTGACATAGAGCTTGAACAAGATCAACTAGCTGTATTTAAAGGACCAAGATTTGGGATAAGTGGTTTACGTGAATACTTTGGGATTAAAAATCGCCCCATATTGGCAACTGCCTTAAAACCAATGGGGTTGAGTGCAAAAGAAATGGCTCAAATAGCTGTGGTGATGGTTGAAGCAGGGATCGACCTAATAAAAGATGATCACAGTTTGGCCAATCAGCCTTGGGCGCTTTGGGAAGATCGCGTCAAAATTATTGCTAGTGCCGTTAATGAAGCTAATGAAAAATTTGGCACTAAATCTGTTTACGCTCCCAGTGTCAATCTTCCTGCAGATCAAATTATTGATTCTGCAATCAGAGCAGCACAGTTAGGTAGTGGTGCATTAATGGTGCTACCGGGAGTTTCAGGTTTTGACACTATGAGAGCAATTGCAGATAACGATGAAATTGCTCTACCAATCATGAGTCACCCTTCAATGCTTGGATCACATTTTATGAGCAAAAATCATGGAATAAATCATGAAATTGTTCTAGCCACATTAATGCGTTTAGCTGGAGCAGATATTTCTGTGTTTCCAAATTATGGTGGCAGGTTTAGTTTTTCAAAAGATGAATGCACAAAGATAGCTGATACATGTAGAAGTCAACTAGGTGAAATTAAAACAATTTGGCCAAGTCCTGGTGGTGGGATGACGATTGAAAGAATTTCAGAAATAATTAACTTCTTTGGCAATGACACCGTGTTTTTAATCGGTGGAGCGCTACACCGAGGTAACTTACTTGAGAATGCTAAAAGTCTAAGAAATATTGTAGATAAAATAGAAGGTTAAGCGTTTAATACAGTCGGATCAAAGTATGCGTGAACAGATTCAAATTTTTCATCTCTAATCTTAATTACATTTACTCCCGGAATATTAAATACATTCCCATTTTTATCAGTCAATGTTGCATACCATTCAAGACAACTTTCATCACCATTTCTGACTTCATGCAATATTTCAACTTTTAGTCCAGGAAATGATTCACCTGAAGCATCATAAAACGTAGCAATTTGTTCGTGACCTTTTAACTCTTGTCCAGGTGGACAAAAAACTGCATCCTGATGATAGTGGCTTAAAACAGCTGCAGTGTCTCTAGCGCATTCTGCTTTCCAATATGATTCTGCTATTTCACGAGGTGTTTTCATAATTTCTCCTTATTTTGTTGCCGCTGAAGTTAAAATTGCTTTTGTTTCATTAGCAATGTCCGCCCAAGTTTTAACTTGTTTTCTGGTTTTAGTAATCATGCGAGCGGCTCGTAGCACCCCACGAGCAGCACCTTCACGAAGATTTGGTTCCAAGGTTTCAATATCGGTTGTTTTAGCTAGTCCAACAATTCTTCTGGCCATTTTTGCACCAGTAAATCCCAAAGCGTCTTCCCGCCAAGTTTTCAACAAAACTTCCAAAAACTCATCGTTAAATACGCGTTTATCAACCCGAGTTGGCCAAAGGGCTCGAATTTCCTTTTCAAAAGCAACCCAGGTTTGTTCAGGCAGTCCAAGTGCCCATTGCATCTGTTCTATCTTGCCAAGTGCGCAAAATCTCGCAGCTGCAATCACATAATTTGCCATTAGAGCACCTAGATCAAAGGCCAGTGGACCATAGAAAGCAAATTCAGAATCGATTGCTTTAATGCTGATAGCTGATTGTTTATCTTCAGCTTTAATCATTACTGAACCTGTGTGTAAATCTCCATGAATTAAGCTTTCAGAAGTTGTCATGAATTTATATTTCAATATTCCAATTTCTCTAACCATATCTGAATCATTTGCCAATTCTTTTGCATCAATTTCATTTGCTGGAAGAAATGAATTTCTTCCATTTTCAAAATATGGTTCAGAGAATACTAGATCTTCTGTGATTAAACATAATCCTGGATTAATTGCTCGAGCCAATTCTAGTTTGTGAGTTTCTTGTCCTAGTGTAAAAACTGAAGTTCCAAAACCAGTTTTTGCAACATAGGTTCCAAGTGGTCCAGCTACACCTTCAAATTGAAATCCTTCATTTAGCGCTCCTCGCCAAACAACATGATCAGATAAGTCTTCCATCGCAATAATGTAACGAGATTCATCGTAATCATAAATTTCTGGAACTAAATCTTTTGCATACTTTGAATGCGCAATTGTTGTTTCAGCTTCTATGCGAGCCCTGGTTGGTGTCATGGGCCAATCTGGTCCCACAAGTCGTACATAAGGAAGTGCTTGCTTTAAGACAATTCCTTTTCCTTTATTGTCTTTCATAATAAAAACGAGATTTAAATTACCGTCCCCAACTTCTTTGAATACAACAATGTTTTGCGAATCAATTAATTTAGAAAAGACCGCTTTGCTTGATAAATAACTTGAAATATTATCTTTTGATAAAAATTCATATTCTTCAGCCACATTATCTCCTTTTCTAAACTGCAGGTACGAATTTAGTTTTTCTCCTCGATAAAGTAAAGGAGAAAATCAAAGCTGTCAATAAGACTAAGCCCTTCACGACATCTTGGGCGTAATAAGGAAATCCTTTAATAGTTAAGCCAGTGATCACAATACCAATTAAAACTGCTCCTAATATTGTTCCCCAAGCATTTGGTCTTGCCATACCTAATACAGAAGTTCCGACTAAAGAAACTGCCACAGCGTCTAGCAGAAGTGAGTTTCCGGCACTGATGTCTCCTTGACCAATACGAGAAGACAAAATCAATCCACCAATTGAAGCAAATACACCAGACATAATGTAGGCCAAAGCACGATATCTTTTTACTCTTACCCCTGCAAGCCTGGCAGCTTCTGGATTTGAACCAATTGCATACATAACTCTGCCCCATCTAGTTCTGGTCAAGAAAAACCAAACGAAAAAAGCTAATCCAAAAAATATGGCGACAGGAAGTGGAACAGGCCCTATGTAGGCTCGGTCAATTAATAAAAATCCTGGAGTAAATTTTCCTGGAGCAACACTGCCATCTCGTAAAATTAATCCTGAAGAAACAGACTGTCCATCTACTGGAACAAGTTTCAATCCCATGATTGTAAACATTGTAGCCAAGGTTGCTAAGAGATCAGGAATTTTTAGTACCACAATTAAGAAGGCATTAAACAATCCGACTAACGCTCCACCTAATAAAACAACTATTAAAGCAACTGCACCAGTTTGAGCATAAATAACCATAGTCATCGCAGAAAGTGTTACAGATAACCCTGCAATCGATCCAACAGAAAGATCAAGTCCGCCGACCACCATTGTCATAGTTACTCCAAGACCAGTGATGGCTACTACAGAAGTAAATTTCAACATTGAAAACAATGTTGATTCCATTCTAAATGAAGGTTCAGTTAAAGCAAACCATAAGAAGAGCACCACAGTTACAACAATGAATCCATATTTAACTGTGAATTGCCTTAAATCATAATTGGCTAAGTTACTTAGTTTTGCGGTACTCATTTATGCCACCTCCGACATTTTGTTGACAATTAATTCTTTGGAAGTCTTACTTGATATTTCGTCCATCACTATCTTCCCCTCAACTAGAACAATTATCCGATCTGCGACATCCAATATTTCATCAACATCAGATGCTAAAACTAAAACTGCAACATCTGTTGCAGCTAAATCCCTAACTCGTTTTGAAATATCCCTTCGAGCCCCAATATCGACTCCTCGAAATGGTTCGTCCAAAATCATTATTTTAGGTGTGGATTGTAGCCATCTACCCACAACCACTTTTTGTTGATTACCACCCGATAAGGAATCAACTTGAGCTAAATGCGAAGTAGTTATAACTTTCAAATCTTCCACCAGTTGTTTTCCTCGAATAAATTCTGCTGCTTTTTTAATAATTCCCCGTGCTGAAAAATTGCCCATAAAAGGCAAAGTTGCAGTTTCAGAAATGCTCCAAGCAGGAATCATCGATTCTGCTGCTCGATCCTCAGGAACTAGATAGATATCTTTTGCCACGGCTTCTGCAGGATGAGATGGTTGGTATTTCTTATTTTCAAATAACATTTCGCCTTCAAGAATTTTTTCAGCACCATAAATAATTTTTGCTAATTCTGTTTTTCCAGCACCCAATAGACCAATTACACCAGTTACTTCATTTTTTCTTAAAGATAAATTAATGGGCTCACTTTCTGGTAAAAGTTTGACTCCTTTTAGCTCCAAAGCAACCTTGCCACTTGCTAATGATGAAATTTCTTGTCTTTGGCCAACTATTTGTTGGCCTAACATTTCTTTCAGCGCCTGATCCCAACTAAAAGGTGTTTTTTGTTCATTTCTAATTTTCCCATCGCGAATCACAACTAGATTGTTAGCAATTTGATCTAATTCACTTAATTTATGTGAGACATAGAGAATGGCAATACCTTTATCTTGCAAATTTTTCACAACTTTAAATAAATTCTGACTTTCTGATGCAGAAAGGGCTGATGTTGGTTCATCTAAAATAAGTAGTTTGGGAGAGCGAGAAAGTGCTCTGGCTAATATCAATAATTGCTGTTCAGCTATTCCCAATTCGTAAACATCACTTCTAAGCTTTGATTTATTCCAATTTAAATCTAGTGCTGCTGCAATTTCTACAGCTTTCTCAACAATTGTTTTTAGTGAAACGCGATTAGGCACATCTCCTGTGACAATTCGTTCAAATAGTAAATTTTCAGCAACTGTTAAACCAGGGATTACTCCTTCATCAATTCTTTGATGAACTGTTTCGATGCCAGAAGCTCTGGCAGTAATTGGTGAGTCAATAGTTGCAGATTTACCATCGATAATTATTTCTCCGGTAAAGGAAGAATAAACACCGGATAAAACTTTTATCAAAGTGGATTTCCCCGCACCATTAGCACCTAACAATGCGGTTGTTTGACCTTTGTCAATAATTAGATCTACTCCACTTAACACTTGGTTTGACCCAAACGCCATGGAAATATTTCTAACTTCCACTGCTGCAACCATTAACTCACCTTTTCTTTTACTTTTTGTTACTTAGAACTTAACTGCTGGAATCCAGTCAGCAGCGCTAACTTCGGCTAAGTTCAATGATGGCAATGCTGCACGCAAGTCAACCATGTTCTTGATTGCATTTTCCTTTAGGAAAGCTGCAGTGATAAGAACACCTGGGAAGTCAACTGATTTAACACCCAATTGGCCTGCTAGTTCAAGAGCCATGTTTCTAACAACTGCTGCACCAATCGCGTTTGGATCAGTACCTGCTGTTGCTGCCCATGGGCTTCCTTCTTTGGTCATGATTTCAATGTCAGCATTTGAAATATCAATTCCGTATGCCTTGATTGAACCTTGAAGGTTGTTTTGTTCAATTGCTGAAACAGTTCCCTTAGTTAATTCATCGTAAGGAGCAAAAATGCCTGTTACGTCTGGATTAGCTTTTAGAGCTGCGTCAACTAATTGAGCATTGTCAGTTGCAACTGCGTTGGTGAATTTACCAACGAAGAATGATTGGGTCCAATTGTTAGCTTTAACAATTTCTTCCCATACAACGTGACGACGATCCAAAGGTGCGATACCTAATACGTTTACGTATCCAACTTTTTGATCTTTACCAAGATCTTTTGCCATTTGCTCTAGTACTGCTTGGGCAAGAGATGCATCACTTTGTTGTGTTTGTACTGCATCCGGTGCGCAGTCACTAATAGCAACGTCGTAAACAACTACTGGAATACCTGCATCAGTTGCTTGTTTGATCAATGGACACATGGTGTCTTTTTGACCGTGATCAACAATGATGCCAGCTACGCCAGAACCAATTGCTGTTTCCATGTCAGTTGCTTGCTTAGCGTTATCAGCTTGTGCGTCATAAATTTGCACGTCAAAACCGATAGCTTCAGCTTGTTGCTTAGCACCGTTTGTCCATTGTTGGAAATAATCTCCAGCTCCACTGTTTTGTACAATTGCAATCTTTACTAATCCTGCGTCAAATGGCGCTGGTTTAGCAGCAGTTGTATCAGTAACAGTGCCTTCATCTGCTGCAGGTGCAGTGGTATCGCTACCACCTTGTGAACATGCAGCGAGAAGTAATGCAGCAACAACTGAAATTCCAGCTAATGCTGTGTTTTTACTTCTTCTCATTCTGTCTCCCTCTTGTTACAAGTGAATTCTTTAATTCACTTGTCCTTACTCATTTCCGTTTAGCGCGGAAACGCAGCAGCCACTCCGCCGTCGACGGCAATGACCGAGCCTGTGGTTCTGGCAGATTCATCAGAAAGTAAAAATGCTGTGGTTTCGGCGACATCTTTGGAAGTAACATGTGATTTTAAAATATTTCTTTGTGCATAAAAATCTTCCAATGCTTCTGGTTTAACACCGTGAGCTTTAGCGCGTTCCTCTCTGATTCCTCCTTCCCAGAGTTTGCTGTTATCAAAAATTGCATCTGGATTAATTGCATTTGCTCTAATTTTTTCTGCGCCACCTTCGAGGGCGGCAATTCTCATCAATTGCAACATTCCAGCTTTACTTACTGAATAGCCACCAAATCCAGCTCCCGGGGCAAATGCGTTCTTGCTTGCAATGTAAACCAAAGACCCACCTGAGTTTTGTGTTCGTAACGCGCTTAGAGCAGCCTTTGTCATCAAGAAAGAACTGGTTAGGTTCACGGCTAATCCTTTATTCCACTTAGCAAGAGTTAAATCTTTGAGTGAATCCGTGACTGCAATTCCGGCACTGAAAACGACTCCATCAAATCCACCAAAATTATTAATTGTTTCAGCAACTGTTTGACTAACAACTTTTTCATCTGATTGATCCCCACTGACAATCAGTGGTCGATTAAATTTAGATTCCTTAAACAAAGCCTCAACATCCCTGAGACCCTTTTCGTCTAGATCTGCCAAGACTAGAGTTGCTCCTTTTTCTGCTAGATCAAGAGCAATTCCTCTCCCAATACCACTACCTGCACCGGTCACGATAAATATACTCCCAGCGAATTTCTTAGGGGCAGGTTTGCTAGCCAATTTGTAAAGTTCCATTGGCCAATAATCAAAACCAAATATTTCGGAGTTTGGTAAACCTTCTACATTATTAAATGCATCTTTTGCCATTGCGGCTGTTTTGTGAGTATGAAATGCAATATCGGAATACATTTTGCATTCATTTGTGTTTAAACCTGAAGTGATTGCGCCAATTCCAGGAACAATTACAACTCTTGGATCTGTATCGTGCATTGAATAACCTGGAGTCAATAAGTTTTTATTTTCTTCAAAGTATCTCTCATAATTTTTTGCGTATTTATCAATTGAATTATTAACACTATTTGGTTCTTTAGGGTTTTCAATAACAGCAGACCAAGGTTTGATTCTCAGCATATGGTCTGCACTTGAGACTCCTGCAGAAACTATTTCCTGGATATCTTTTCTGGTAGATGTTTCTTTTAATCGTGGGTCATTAACAATAATTTTTTTACTATTTTTATTTAAGCGACCACGAATTTGTAACATTAATGTTTGGTATTCTTCATCGCTATATTCAGTATGTTGAAAAATTGAATCAGGTCTCTTTGTTAAAGAAGATAGATATTTTTCAACTTTTCTAATTACTTCATAATTCTTTTCTTTACAAACATCACTGTCTTCGTCCCAAACGATTAGTCCGTGATGAGCTAAAATAATTCCTTCATAATCGCCAAGCAGAGATGATTTTTTACTTAATTCAAAACCAGGTCTAATCCAATCTACGTAAGCAAATCCATCACCTAATGCTTCTTGTACTGCCTTTTGTCCATCTTTATGATTTGTTAAAGCACAAATTGCATCAGCATGTACGTGGTCAATATGTTTAAAGGGCAAGAAAGCGTGTAGCAATGTTTCAATGGAAGGCCTTCTACTAGTTGGATCTACCAGAGCTCGTCCAACTAAATCCGTCATTTCTTCATCAGTCATGGCGTTGAAATCCAACAGTGGAAGTAATTCATCAAGATAGAGGGCAGGGTAATCAGGAGCAGTTGCATTCATCATGTCTGCACCAGATCCTTTGACCCATAAGACTTTTCTATTTCTTTGGAAATGATCTTTTATTTCACCTTTGGCAGAAGTATTTCCCCCACCATAAACAACAAAATCTTGATTATTTCCTAAAACTTGTGATCTTTCAACAAGTTCTTGAAGAGGTTTTGGAATGGTATTCATTAAATTAAAACCGCCCTAGATCCGGGGATAATTCCGTTTGAGATTTCATAAACCCCTTTTTCTGTAACTAGTGCAGAAATTAATTCAGCAGGGGTAACGTCAAATGCAGGATTTAAACCTTTTGATTGTTTCGGTGAAATTCTCTGTCCATTTAAACTCAATATTTCATCTTCACTTCTAAATTCAATTTCTATTTCTTTTCCACTTGGGGTACTGATATCTACAGTTGATTCAGGTGCAACAACAACAAAAGGAATCCCGGCATACTTACAAGCTAAGGCAACAGCAAAAGATCCAATTTTATTTGCAGTATCTCCATTTGCTGCAACTCGATCAGCTCCAATTAATGCAACATCAACTTCTCCGCGAGCAATAATACTTGTTGCGGCTCCATCAGCAATGACGAAATGTTCGATACCATCTTGTGATAATTCCCAAGCTGTCAATCTTCCACCTTGCAGAAGTGGTCTTGTTTCATCTGCAAACACGTGTTTTAAAATTCCTCGAGAATTAATTTCTCTAATAACTCCCAACGCAGTTCCCCAAGTTGTTGTTGCAAGTGAGCCGGTGTTGCAATGTGTTAATGCTCTAATTGGTCTGTTGGCAACTTTTTTCTCAATCCAATCAGCGCCCAATTTTCCCATTGCTCGATTTCCTGCTTCATCTTCTGCAGCAATTTTATTTGCAGCAGCAAGTACTGCCTCAACTCCTGATGAAACCACTGGTAAAACTTTGTCTACCCCCCAAGCTAAATTAACAGCTGTCGGGCGAGCATTTCTAATTCTTAAAAATTCTGCATTAAGTTTTTCTGCACTCCAGTTTTCTTTGGCCCCTTGTCGCATTGCAACAACAATTCCCCAAGCGCCAGCTGCACCTAATGCTGGTGCGCCTCGCACAGCCAATGTTGAAATCGCGTCAACTAATTGATCAACCGTTTCAATCTCGATATTGATTTCTTGATGCGGCAGCTTTGTTTGATCGATCAAAGTTAAACCGTCATTTACCCATGAAATCGCTCGAATCTCTTTCAAGAAAACCCCTCTTTGATTAGTCAATAGTTGTCCTACAACTTTCAGCCTCTAGCCTCTTAGATATCGTCTTTCTTGTCAACTTCCTTTAAGGATTTGTTATGAAAAAGAAATACTTCGCCTCATGAGCCTTGGTGGGGAGCAGTTTGGCGGTCGAGCCTCGCTGACCAGGCAGATAAGTGACGACATTCGGGCTCGGATTTTGGCCAAGGAATGGGCACCGGGCGAGAAGATAAATAGTGAAGCAGAATTAGCTGAGAAGTATAAGGTTTCACGCGTAACCGTTAGAACTGCCTTAAAAACTTTGGAATATCAAGGCCTACTAGATATTCGTCATGGTTCAGGAACTTATGTAAACGATTTTGGAAGAGCGATTCCGACAGGTTTACATGAACTTAGATCAATGTCTGAAACTATTCGCGAAATGGGCTATTCGCCTTCAATGGAATTTAAAGTTTCTGAAATTCGCAATGCTTCCGAGAAAGAAATGGAAAAATTACAACTAGATCTTCCTGAACAGGTTTTGTATTTAGAGCGTGCAGTTTTAGCTGATGGAAAACCAGTTGCTTTCTCCTATGACACAATTAGTATTAGTTCCCTTTCTGAAGCAGTAGTGGAACAAATGAAATCAGGCAGTGTCTTTGCATCACTAGACACAATTAATTCCAGACCGATTAGAGCTTTAGCTGAATTAAATGCGGTTATCTCTAAAGAAATTGGTTGGGGTCCAGATAGACCAAAAAATGATCTGTTTCTCTTACTAGAACAAGTACATTATTCAGGGGAAGGTGACCCCATGATGTACAGCAAGACATACTTTATTGAAGGAAGATTCCAATTTTTAATATTAAGAACCAGATGAAAAAAATAGGAGTAATTCTGCTAACTCTTATTTCACTTTTTTCTGCCTTGCCAGCCCTTGCCCACACTGATTTAATCTCAACCGAACCTACGACCGAGCAAAGCTTAATTTTGCTACCTGCAGAAGTTAAATTAACTTTTGGTGAAGAAATACTTGCTGATGGAACATTTGCTTCGCTGACCTATGGTGAAACTTCTCTTGAAACAACCATACGAGTTGAAGGTGCTGATATTTATGTAGCAATTGCCTCAGATATCACAGGCAATGAACTAATAATTAATTACAAAACAGTTGCCTCTGATGGTCATCCCCTAGAAGGACAAGTTGTTTACGCCCTTCAATTAGCTACCGAAGAAGTAGTTGAATCCGCTCCAGAGATTACTGCGCAAGATGATCAACCGATGTTAATTAGTGCGCAAGGTGAGGAAAATAAGTCAAGTATTAACTGGTTGCAATGGTTATCTTTAGGGGCAGCAATTGGTGTTGCGATAACATTTTTACTGAAAATGCGTAAAAAATAAAAAAGAGATTTAAAATAAATTATGGGCTGTTTCAAATTAATGAAACAGCCCTTAATTTTTTAATTATTTAGTGACTGTGTCCACCTGGACCATGGCCATGGCCTTGTTCTGGTGCATCTGCTTTCTTTTCCACAATCAATACATCAGTTGTCAAAAGCATTGCTGCGATTGAAGCTGCGTTTTGCAATGCAGAACGAGTTACTTTAACTGGATCAACGATTCCAGCTTTCAAAAGATTTCCAAATTCACCAGTTGAAGCGTTATATCCTTCACCTGTTTTCATTTCAGAAACTTTTGCAGTAACAACATAACCTTCAGCTCCTGCGTTTTGGGCAATCCAGCGCAAAGGTTCAATGCCTGCGATACGAATAATTTCTACACCTGATGCTTCATCGCCAGTTAGTTTTAGTTTATCTTTCAAAACTGAAACTGCTTGGGTTAAAGCAGATCCACCACCTGCCACAATTCCTTCTTCAATGGCAGCACGTGTTGCAGAAATTGCATCTTCTACACGAAACTTGGTTTCTTTTAATTCAACTTCTGTAGCGCCACCAACTTGGATCACAGCTACGCCACCTGAAATTTTTGCTAAACGTTCTTGCAGTTTTTCTTTATCCCAGCTTGAATCTGTGCGATCCATTTCAGCACGAATTTGTGCAACACGGGCTTCAACTGTTTTCTTGTCTCCTGCCCCACCAATGATGGTGGTGTTGTCTTTGGTGACAACTACGCGTTTGGCTTTACCTAATACTTCTAGACCAACTTGATCAAGTTTCAATCCAACTTCTGGAGAAACAACTTGAGCTGATGTCAAAATTGCTAAATCTTCTAACATGGCTTTGCGGCGATCGCCAAAAGCTGGGGCTTTCACTGCAACTGAGGTGAAAGTTCCTTTTATTTTGTTCACGATCATGGCACTTAAAGCATCGCCTTCTACGTCTTCGGCGATAACTACTAGTGGTTTGCCTGCTTGCACAACTTTTTCCATTAGAGGCAAAAGTTCGTTAATTGAAGCAATTTTGTTTTGTACGATCAAAACATAAACATCTTCTAACACAGTTTCCATGCGTTCGGTATCAGTTACGAAATATGGAGAAATGTAACCTTTATCAAATTGCATACCTTCTGTGTATTCCAGTGCTACATCCATGGTTGAAGACTCTTCAACTGTGATAACTCCATCGCGACCAACTTTGTCAAAAGCTTGGGCGATAAGTTCACCAAGTTCAGGATCTTGTGCAGAAATTGTGGCTACTTGAGCAATTTCTTCTTTACCGTTTACAGGTTTTGCTAAACGATGTAATTCTTCGGTGACTGCAGCAACTGCTGCATCCATACCGCGTTTAATGCCCATTGGATTTGCTCCAGCAGCAACTTGACGCAAACCTTCATGCACCATTGCTTGAGCTAATACTGTTGCAGTAGTTGTGCCATCTCCGGCGATATCATTTGTCTTTGTGGCAACTTCTTTAACAAGTTGAGCACCTAGGTTTTCAAATGGGTCTTCTAATTCAATTTCTTTTGCAATGGTTACACCATCATTAGTAATTGTTGGGGCACCCCATTTTTTACCGATAACAACGTTACGACCACGAGGTCCCAGTGTTACGCGAACAGTGTTGGCAAGAATGTCAACGCCGTTTTCTAATTTGTGACGGGCTTCTTGATTGAAGTCCAAAATCTTTGCCATTTTATTTTCCTTTTGCTAAATTAAGTTTTTATTTGCTCCGGTTTAGGTATTAAACCGGAGCAAAATGATTTTGTTTAGTTGTTTACTTTGAGACGATTGCTAAAACATCACGTGCTGATAGCAATAAATAATCTTTGCCATCGTAGCTAACTTCTGTGCCACCGTATTTTGAGAAAATTACAGTGTCGCCAGTTTTGATATCCATAGGCACACGCTTTTCGCCGTCTTCGTCGAAACGACCTGGACCAACTGCAACTACTTTGCCTTCTTGAGGTTTTTCTTTTGCAGTATCTGGGATTACTAAGCCTGACGCAGTTTTTGTTTCAGCGTCTAGTACTTCAACGAGGATTCGATCCTCGAGTGGTTTAATTTGGACCGCCACGGTCTACTCCCCTTCATGGGATGAGGTTTTTGATTTGGGTCTTTCCCACATTCATGGAAAAGGCTTAAGTCCTAACTTACCAAGTCGTTAGCACTCTCACAACTCGAGTGCCAGATTGAGCAAAATTGACCAATCTGTGGGGCAAAAAGAACTGCCTAGGTCCACTACTGGGCCTAGGCAGTTCTTTTGAGCTCTTACTATTTTCTATTTATGCCAAATCGAAGCGATCAGCATTCATCACTTTTACCCAAGTGTTAACAAAATCTTTCACAAACTTTTCTTTGTTGTCGTCTTGGGCATAGACCTCGGCGTAGGCTCGAAGAATTGAGTTAGAACCAAACACAAGATCAATGCGGGTGGCACTGAATTTAACTTCTCCAGTGGTGCGGTTTCTCATGTTGTATTCGTTATCTCCAACTGGTTCCCACACATAACTCATATCAGTCAAATTGGTGAAGAAGTCAGTAGTTAGAGCACCTACTCGATCAGTTAACACCCCATGTTTAGTTGCACCATGATTTGTTCCCATCACACGCATGCCACCAACTAGCACTGTCATTTCATTGGCAGTCAAACCCATGAGTTGTGCTCTATCAAGCATTAATTCTTCGGCACTGACTGAATAATTTTTCTTCAACCAGTTACGAAAACCATCATGAATTGGTTCAAGTGGTTCAAAAGATACAACGTCTGTTTGTTCAGCGCTGGCATCTCCTCGACCTGGAGCAAATGGAACTTTGATGTCAAAACCTGCAGCTTTAGCTGCTTGTTCCACACCAAGATTTCCCGCTAACACAATTACATCTGCCAAACTTGCACCAGATTCTTTAGCAATTGGTTCCAAAACAGATAGCACTCGCGCTAATTTTTCTGGTTCGTTTCCTAACCAATCTTTTTGTGGCGCTAAACGAATTCTTGCTCCGTTTGCTCCACCGCGCATATCTGATCCACGAAAAGTTCGAGCACTATCCCAAGCAGTCGTGACCATTTCTGATAACGACAAACCTGATGCAGCAATCTTTGCTTTAACTTCATCAACTTTGTAATTAGTTGGACCCACCGGTACAGGGTCTTGCCAAATTAAATCTTCATCAGGCACATCTGGTCCAAGATAGCGAACTTTTGGTCCTAGATCGCGATGAGTTAATTTAAACCAAGCGCGAGCAAAAACTTCTGCTAAATAGGCAGGATCTTTATGGAAACGCTTTGAGATCTCAAGATAAATTGGATCTTTAATCATTGCCATGTCAGCATCAGTCATCATTGGGTTGTAACGAATTGATGGATCTTCCACATCAACTGGTTTGTCTTCTTCTTTGATGTTGATTGGTTCCCATTGGGAAGCACCTGCTGGAGATTTCGTTAATTGCCACTCGTAGCTAAATAGTAAGTGGAAATATCCGTCATCCCATTTAGTTGGATGAGTGGTCCAAGCTCCTTCGATACCACTTGAAACAGTGTCTCGACCAATACTGCGTTTGGTGTGATTGATCCAACCCAAACCTTGTTCAGATATATCTGCTCCCTCAGGGGAATCTCCTAATAGTGAAGCATCACCGTTGCCATGTGATTTACCAACTGTGTGACCACCAGCAGTTAAGGCAACTGTTTCTTCATCATCCATAGCCATACGAAGAAATGTTTCACGAATTTGTAAAGCAGTTTTTAATGGATCTGATTTTCCATTAACACCTTCTGGGTTCACATAAATTAATCCCATTTGCACAGCTGCTAATGGATTTTCCATGGTGCTTGGATCTTCCAGGTTTGCATATCGAGAATCACTTGGTGCTAAGAATTCTTTTTCAGCACCCCAATAAATATCTTTTTCTGGTTGCCAAATATCTTCACGACCAAAACCGAAACCAAATGTTTTTAATCCCATTGATTCATAAGCAATTGTTCCAGCTAAAACCATTAAGTCTGCCCAGCTAATTTTGTTGCCATATTTTTTCTTGATTGGCCAAAGTAGTCGACGAGCTTTATCTAAGTTGACATTGTCTGGCCAAGAATTTAGGGGAGCAAATCTTTGATTACCAGTTCCGCCACCTCCGCGACCATCTGCTGTTCTATATGAACCAGTAGCGTGCCAAGACATACGAATCATTAATCCGCCGTAATGTCCCCAGTCAGCTGGCCACCATGACTGACTATCAGTCATTAGGGCATGTAAATCTTTTTTTAAAGCTGCAAAATCAAGTGTTTTTAATTCTTCACGGTAATTAAAGTTTTCACCAAGTGGATTTGTTTTTTTGTCATGTTGATGCAAAATATCTAAGTTAAGGGCGTTAGGCCACCAATCCATATTTGTGGTTCCAGTAACAGTCATTGCTCCATGAACTACTGGGCATTTAGCGGTGTCGGTCATTTTTTCCTTCCGGTTATTTATTTGAATTTCTTTTTTTATAAGTCTTCTTTTTTTTCACATTATCTACTCCAGCTCCGAGCCTATGCACTACGTCGGAAAAAATGGAGTTTGCAGCGTGATTATTTCAATAATAGCAATTGGGCAAAAAAACCTTAAGAAAAGGTATTTTGCTTCATTGTCCGGATTTAGGCTTGGACTTGGGTGATATCAAGTGTTGGGTCTACTTCAAAACTTAAGTCTGCTGGATCAAGTCCTGCACTATATAAATGTGAACCAAGGGCTGCCACCATCGCGCCATTGTCTGTACAAAGTGCTGGTCTAGGAATTCTGACTCTTACTCCATGTTTTTCGGCTTCACTTTGAGCCATTGCTCTTAATCTGGAATTTGCAGCTACCCCGCCACCAATAACTACAGTGTTAATCCCAAAGTTTTGGGCAGCCAACATAGTTTTTTTAACCAATACTTCAACGACGGCTTCTTGAAAAGATGCGGCAACATCTGCCACAGGTATTGCTTCTCCAGTTTTTTGCCAGGCTTGCACCCATCTGGCAACCGCAGTTTTTAAGCCAGAGAATGAAAAATCATAAGTATGATCAATTAAATCTTGTTTGCTCATTAATCCTTTAGGGAAATCAATTGATAATTGATCACCACTTTGTGCTGCTTTGTCAATCCAGGGGCCACCAGGAAAAGGTAAACCTAAAACTCGAGCAACTTTATCAAAGGCTTCACCTGCTGCATCGTCTAAAGTTTTACCTAAAGACTCAATTGAATAATTAATATTATTAACTTTTAGTAAAGAAGAATGTCCACCACTAACTAATAATGCTAAACAAGGTTCAGGCAAAGCCCCGTTTTCTAAAGTGTCAACTGCTACGTGTGCTGCTAAATGGTTTACCCCATAAATTGGTTTATTTAAAGCAACCGCCAATGCTTTAGCAGCAGCTACTCCCACTACTAATGCACCTGCTAAACCTGGTCCACTAGTCACAGCAATTGCATCTATTTGATTTAAACTTATGCCAGAGGCTTCAACTGATTTTTTTATTGTAGGAATCATTGCTTCGACGTGTGCTCTTGATGCAACTTCAGGTACTACTCCACCAAATCTTGCCTGTTCTTCCACAGAAGATGCCAAGGTGTCGGCTAATAATTGGTTTCCTCTAACGATTCCAATTCCTGTTTCATCACAAGATGTTTCAATTCCTAGGATTAATGGATTTGTCATTTACTTCTCAAATCAAGTTGCATAACGACCGCGTCATTTCCGTTGGGATAATAGTTACTTCTTTTAGCGATTTGATCAAATTTTCTTGATTTATATAGTGCAATTGCAGGTTGATTTTCTGCCACTACTTCAAGGGAAATTCGGTTAGCGTTTTTTTCTTTAATTTTTTCTAACAAGGCATCTAATAATTTGCCCCCAAATCCTTTATTTTGATACTCAGGTTTAATCACCATGGTTTGAATATCGGCATCTGCCCCATTAAAGGCAGCACCGCCAAAACCTACAATTTCACCTTTTTCATCAGTCAAAGCTAAGTAGTAGCGGTTTTGCAGACTTAGTTCATCCCAAAAAGTATTTAATGACCAAGCAGTGGCATTAAAAACTTGCTGATCTATTTTATGAGCTTTCGCAATATGCCACCAACTCAATGGTTCTATTTTTAAACTCATGCGCGTTCAGCCAAAGTTAGGGCATCTGGTCTTCTCAAATAAAGCGGAATTGGGGGGAGTAAAACTTGTCTAGGAAGTGCCACTATTGAACCATCACCTGAACTGGAATCTGTGGCAAAACTTTTTATTTCTTCTCGAATTTCAGATCTATTGAATGCTTCAATGGCAGCATTTCCTAATGCAACTGGATCTAGGCCTTCATTTATTACTAACGGAAAATTATTAGGAACCTCTTCTAATTTAGAAACTCTCGGAGTACTAATTCGTCTGATCCCTTGATATTGGGTCCAATAAACTTCTTTTCTTCTGGCATCTGTCACAACGGTGAATTCTTTGTTTCCATTTTTACTTACATATTCAAAAGCAAGAGCATCATGGCTACAAATTCCATAAACTGGAATATTTAGGGCATAACTTATTGTTTGGGCGCTTACAATGCCAACTCTTAAACCAGTAAAAGGTCCTGGACCAATTCCACAAATAATTCCACCAAGTTCTGGGCTCAATAATCCTGATTCATCAATAACTTGTTTAATTAGTTGAGCACAAAATTCTGCATGCCTTAAACCATCATCTTTTATCGCTACTACTGCAGGTTTTCCAAATTGTAAAAGTGCCACAGCGATTCTGTTAGTTGAGGTATCAACCACTAATAAATTAGTTGGGCCTTTCATTATTTGGCCAATCCTTCAAGTATTGATTCGTCTGCGGAGATAACAAATTCTCTTCTCTCTTCATTATCCACAAACTGATTAATTTGAATGTGGATGGGCTCGGTTACTAAATCATTTACCAGTCCCTTGCCCCACTCCACAACTAAAATGCTTTGCTCTAAATCACTTGCCAGATCTAAATGAGAAATTTCTGCCAAAGTATTTAAACGATATGCATCAACATGAACTAGTGCTGGTCCTTTGCCTATGGCTTTATGTTCTCGGGCGATAACGAAGGTGGGGCTTGTGACATGTCCTTTTATTTCTAAATCTTGAGCTATTCCTTGGGTAAATGTGGTTTTTCCAGCCCCTAATTCCCCATCCAATAAAACAACATTTCCTGGTTTTAAGAGCTGACCTAGTTTTTTACCTAATTCTTTGGTTTCAGTTGCACTATTAGTTTGAATTGTTAGAGGCATAAACTAAGTGATTTCTAAATTTCGTTTAAATATATACGAGGAACTCGTGGTCCAAGTCGGGTAATAATTTCATATCCAATACTTTGAGAAGCTTTTGCCCATTGTTCAACATCGGGATGATTTTTTGCAGGATCACCAAAAAGTATTACTTCATCTCCTGCTTGTAAATCTAGATCGTCAATATCGATCATAAATTGATCCATACAGATTCGTCCTGCAACATTAAAAGTTTTACCATTAGCTAAAACCACACCTTTATTTCCTGCGATTCGAGGAACCCCATCTGCATAACCAAGTGGAATTAAAGCAATTTTGGTGTCTTTACTTGTGACATATTCTGACCCATAAGAAATACCATGTCCTTTAGGTAATTCTTTAACTAAAGCTACTTCTGCTTTTAAAGTCATTGCTGGTCTTAAACCAAATTCTGAAGCTGGTCCAACTTCGCCACCAGGAGTGATTCCATAAACGGCAATACCTGGTCTTACTAAATCAAAATGTGTGTGAGGTGCAGTAAGTGTTGCTGCACTATTGGCAGCATGTTTCATTAAGTTTCTAATTCCCTTAGAAGAAATATATTTAAAACTTTCATCAAGTACTTCCAGTTGTTTCATGATGGTTGGACTACTTGGAGCATCTGCTAGTGCAAAGTGTGTCCAGACTGCCACTATTTCTATTAAACCTTGGGCTTTTGCATCTAATAAGTAATCAAGCAGTTCGGGTAAGTCTTTTGGACTAACTCCATTTCTTCCTAAACCGGTGTCAACTTTTATGTGCACTTGAGCAGTTTTGCCACATTTTTTGGCACCTGCAATTACTGATACAGCTATTTCCATAGAGGAAACAGAAACATCGATTCCTAAATCAACACATTTTTCCCACTGATCATTGGGAGATCCAAGCCAGGTAAGAATTTTTCCTTGATCTCCAGCTTTTCTTAATTCAATTGCTTCTTCTAAAAGGGCGGTGCCCAGCCAATTTGCCCCACCTTGTCTGGCTGCTTTTGCTGTGGGAATTAGTCCATGACCATAGGCATCGGCTTTAACTACTGCCATAACTTCAGAATTTTTTGCTAAATCTTGTAAGACTGTGACGTTTTCTCTGATGGCTGCTAAATCAATATAGGCACCACGCAAATTAGACATTTATATTCCTACGTCTAATTTATTGCTTTTCAGCAATAACGAAAGCAGTTGCAATATTTCCATCATGAGAAAGTGATAAATGCCAATTAGTAATTCCTTGATTTTTAGCTTCAGCTAAAACTGTGCCAGATATTTCTAAATATGGTTTGCCACGTTGGCCAATTAATATTTCGCAATCTTGCCAACTTAAACCAGCTGGTGCACCTAAAGCTTTTGCGACTGCTTCTTTGGCAGCAAATCTGGCAGCTAAGGAAACTGCGTTTTCACCTTTTCCTCCGGGTGTAGCAATTTCTCTTTCGGTAAACAAACGATTTGATAATCCAGGAGTTCTAATGAGAGATCCTTGAAAACGAGGAGTGTCAACAACATCAACACCGATACCTATGATCATTTAACTATTTCCTCACTACTCAACTGTTACCGATTTAGCCAGATTACGGGGTTGGTCAACATCGTGGCCTTTCAGTGTGGCCAGTGCGCAGGAAAATACTTGTAAAGGAACAGTTGCCACCAAAGGTTGCAAAAGTGAGCTGGTTTGAGGAATCCGGATGATGTGATCTGCAAAATCAAGAACCGAATCATCTTCTTCTTCCACAATCAATATTGTTTTGGCTCCCCTTGCTCTTATTTCTTGAATATTGCTGACAACTTTTTCGTGTAATTCTTTTTCTACTCTCACACTTGGCACAATTACCACCACTGGGATGCCATCTTCAATTAAAGCTATTGGTCCATGTTTTAATTCTCCAGCTGCAAATCCTTCAGCGTGCATATAGGCAAGTTCTTTTAATTTTAAAGCACCTTCTAGTGCTATTGGAAAACCTACATGTCGACCAATAAATAGCACACTGTTTGCGTTCACATATTTTTTAGCTAAATCATTTACCGCTTCTGTGGTGTCAAGTACTACATCTATTTTGTAAGAAATGTCAGCTAATTCCGTCATTACTTGTTTAATTTCTGTAGTTGGTTTATCAAGTCTTAATTGAGCAAAATAAAGAGAAAGCATTTCAACAGCAACTACTTGGGTTAAGAATGCTTTTGTGGAAGCAACAGCAATTTCAGGTCCCCCACGGGTATATAAAACTGCATCTGATTCACGAGGAATAGTTGATCCTTGAGTGTTACAGATTGCTAAAACTTTTGCCCCTTGAGATTTTGCATGCCTTATGGCCATAAGTGTGTCCATGGTTTCACCGCTTTGAGAAATAGCCACAATTAAAGTTTTGTCATTCAAAATTGGATCACGGTATCTAAATTCACTGGCAACTTCAACTTCGCATGGAATTCTGGCCCAGCGCTCCATGGCATATTTACCAATTAGGCCTGAATGATAAGCAGTGCCGCAAGCTACAAAGATTATTTTTTCAAACTTTTTAATTTCAGCAGCACTTAATTTCATTTCTTCTAAAGTTACTTTGCCATCATCACTTAAACGACCAACTAAAGTTTCAGCAACTGCTTTTGGTTGTTCAAATATCTCTTTTAACATAAATAGATCAAAGCCACCTTTTTCAGCAGCTTGGGCATCCCAGTTCACAACAAATTCTTTAGTTTGCGCAGGCTTGCCTTCAAAGTCTGTAATTGTTATTTTGTCTTTTTTTAATTCCACAACTTGATCTTGACCTAATTCAATAGCGTTTTTGGTATGAGAAATGAATGCAGCAACATCTGAAGCTAAAAAGTTTTCCCCTTCACCTCGTCCAACCACAAGAGGTGAGTTTCTTCTTGCTCCAACTACGACATCTGGTTGTTGGGCATGAACTGCTACTAACGTAAAAGCACCTTTTAGTTTACGAACTACTTTTCGCATACTTTCTGCTAAGTCATTATTTGATTTAGGATATTCAAAACTAAGTAAATGTGCTACAACTTCAGTATCTGTGTCACTGCTTAATTTAATGCCATTGTTTTGTAATTCTTTTCTTAATTCTGCAAAGTTTTCAATAATTCCGTTATGAATAACTGCTATTTCGTTTGCAACATCTGTGTGCGGATGAGCATTTGCATCATTAGGGATACCGTGGGTTGCCCAACGAGTGTGACCTATTCCAGTTGTGGAATTTGGTAAAGGATCTGTTCCTAAAAGAGTTTCTAAATTAACAAGTTTGCCAGCTTTTTTTCTAACCTCGAGTTTGTGATCTTGCACAACTGCAACACCAGCAGAGTCATAACCGCGATACTCAAGACGACGAAGCCCCTCAACCACTACGGCTAAGGCTTGCTTGTCTCCGACGTATCCAACAATTCCACACATTGTGCTTTGAGTCTAGGGGAAAGAAGTTTTGAAGTAGTCTGCTATCTGTGCTTATCTTGTTGCCTCCCAGTGAAGGAAAAAACCTTATTCAAAAGGGCAAACCGGTCTCACTTGCCTCCCTTTCCTTTGCCAAAGAATTAACTACTACCAGGAAACAAGTCTTAAACGCACTTGGCTCAAAGATACTCAAAGCTGCAAGTGATAAAGCCATAAATGTTTATTCAGGTGTCTTGTATCAAGCACTTGATTATTTAAATCTAAATACTGCCAGCAAAAAAAGAGCTGAAAAAAATATTGTGATCATTTCTGCAGTTTTTGGAGCTGTGCAATTGTTAGATAAAATTCCAACCTACAAACTTGATATGGCCAAATCGTTACCAAAAATAGGATCTCTTAATGCTTTGTGGAAACAAGTAATTCCAACAGCTTTAGAAAAAATTAAAACCCCTTTGATTATTGATTGCAGATCTTCTACTTATCAAGGAGTTTGGGTTCCAGATTTAAATAAAACTGTTGGAATCAGAGTTTTTATTATAAAAAATGGTAAAAAATCTGTGGTGACACATATGTCTAAGAAAACTAGAGGTGAAGTAGCAAACTTTTTAGTCAAGCAATCTAAGGTGCCAAAAACAGCTCAAGAATTACAGAAACTACTCAGCAAAGAATTTAAATGTGAATTAATAAAACCAACAAATAAAACTAGTTGGTTTCTAGATGTTATAAGTAAATAATCACATAACACTTATCTCCCTGACACGTGGCTGGAGTCATCAGTTAAACTTAACTTTATGGCGATTCTGCACCCCACCAAGGAAAAGTTAATCCAGACTTATTTGGAACTTTTAAAAACCAATAACTTTCGCTCAATTACCTCTGAGATGGTTTTGGAAACATCAGGTATAACCAAGGGATCTCTTTACCACCATTTTGAAGACTTCAATCACCTAATCGAAACTGTTCGAATTGTGAAGTTTTCCCGATGGGTTGATTCATCAATTGAAATAATTAGCAACTTGATTGCCAGTTCAAAAACTAAAGAAGATGCAGTAAAAGCTCTACATGAAGTTACAGTCTCGACTCAAAATTTTTCACAATCAAGTAGAAGACTTGAAAGAACTGAGACCATCAGTTTAACTCTAGATAATGAAAGATTTCATAAAGCTTTATCAGTTGAACAGACAAGACTAACAACTGCTTTAACCGATATTATTCGTGAAGCAATTGAAAAAGAATTCATCAGAAAAGATTTAGATCCTCAAGTGCTTGCAGTCTTTATCCAGGCCTACACCTTAGGAAAAATTGTGGATGACATTAATCCTAACCGAATTGATGAAGATAAATGGGTAAGTTTAATTGATGAAATTCTTTTAAAGGTGTTACTGGTTTAACAGGTTTTTTTAACCACTGCAGCTAAAGCTTCAGCTATTTCTTGTGCTTGTTGGGCAGTTTCTGCTTCAACCATAACTCTGATTAATGGTTCAGTTCCACTGGAACGCAATAACACTCTTCCCTTATCAGCTAAAGTTTTTTCTATCTTTTGAACTTCTTCTTGCAAAATAGGGTTATCTATTTTTGCTCTATCTACACCTGAAACATTTATCAATACTTGAGGAAACTTAGTAACAACACCAGCTAATTCACCTAATGTTCTATTTGAATTAACAACAGCATTCATTAGCTGTAGCGCAGTTAATAAACCATCTCCAGTTGTGGAGTGATTGCGCATAATCACATGTCCTGATTGTTCCCCACCTAAAACAAAATTGTTTTCTTCCATTGCTTCTAAGACATATCTATCTCCTACTGCTGTTTGGATCACAGATATTTTTGATGATTGCATAGCTAATTTAAATCCAAGATTTGCCATCACAGTTGAAACAACTGTGTCATTGTTTAAATTGCCAGAGTTCTTAAAATCGTTTGCCAAGATAGCTAAAATGTGATCACCATCAATAATGTTTCCTTGAGAATCAATTGCTAAACATCTATCGGCATCACCATCGTGAGCGATGCCTAAATCACATTTATTTTTCTTAACTGTTTCTATTAATGATTCAAGATGAGTTGAACCACAATTGTCATTAATATTTATGCCATCGGGAGCATTATGAATTGCAATTACATCTGCTCCTGCTCTTTGATATAAATCAGGTGCTGATTCTGAGGCTGCGCCATTGGCGCAATCAACTGCAATTTTTAATCCCTTCAAGGATCCTGTGGGGATAGTTTCTAATAAATGATGCAGGTATGCCTCATAGGCATCTGCCATTTCTTTGACTCTTCCAATCTCACTGCCCGTTGGATGGGGCACAATTGTTTCTAGGTTTTTTTCTATTTCATCTTCTGTGGTATCAGGTAATTTTTTGCCATCTTTGGAAAAGAATTTAACGCCGTTATCTGAAAACACATTATGCGAAGCAGATAAAACTACACCTAAATCAGCAGAATAATATTGAGTTAAATAAGCAATTGCTGGTGTTGGGAGGACTCCAACTTTTAAAACTTCTACTCCAGTTGTGGCCAAACCTGCGATTAAGGCTGCTTCTAACATTTCACCTGAAGCTCTTGGATCTCTACCCACAACAGCTTTTGCTTTACCTGAGCCGTGTTGTTGAGCAATAACTAAGGAGGCAGCTTTACCAAGGGAAAAAACTAATTCGGGAGTTAAATCTTTATTAGCAACTCCACGCACACCATCGGTGCCGAATAATCGGCCCACAAATTAGCGCTTACTGTATTGTGAACGCTTACGCGCTTTCTTCAAACCAGCTTTTTTACGTTCAATAACTCTTGGATCACGAGTTAAGAAGCCAGCTTTTTTCAAAGTAGGTCTGTTTGCGTCACGATCAATTTCATTTAATGCTCTAGCAATTCCTAAACGAAGAGCACCAGCTTGTCCACTTGATCCTCCGCCAACAATATGAGAAATAACATCATAAGTTTTTTCAATTCCCAAAACTTTAAATGGATCATTTACCAATTGTTGATGTAATTTGTTTGGGAAATAAACAGCTAATTCTTTACCGTTAACAATAAACTTACCGTTGCCTGGAACAATTCTTACGCGAGCAATAGCTTCTTTTCTTCTACCGGTACCAGCACTTGGGCCAACTTTTCCTGGCTTTAAATTAATTGCGGCTTTTGGTGATTCTGAAGATACGTAGTTTTCTGATTCGCTCAAGATATTTTCCTTTTAGTTAGCAACTTGCTTGATTTGTTTAATTTCGTAAGGCTTTGGACCTTGTGCAACATGGGGATGGTTACCATCTGCATAAACTTTTAATTTCTTGATCATTTGACGACCAAGTTTGTTGTGAGGCAACATTCCTTTAACTGCAATTTCAATTGCGCGTTGTGGGTTTGTTTCTAATAATTTGTCGTAACCAATAGCAGTCATACCGCCTGGAAAACCTGAGTATGAGAAAGCTTCTTTTTGTTGACGCTTTGATCCAGAAAGAGAAACTTTGCCAGCATTAATAACGATTACAAAATCGCCTGTGTCAACGTGTGGTGCAAAAATTGTTTTGTGTTTGCCGCGCAAAAGTATGGCTGCAGCTGAGGCAATGCGACCTAGTGGAACATCGTTGGCATCAATAATGTGCCATTGACGAGTTACATCGGAAGCTTTTGGGCTAAATGTACGCACGAGTTTGATTCATCCTTTTGGGGCTATTTGGTACTAACTTGCTCGAAGTCCTAGATTACCTCTGGTGTTGGTCTTGAGTCACACCGAGGGTCTGGCTCAAAATGGACAAATCCCTCCCCAGTTTGCCCTCAAGAATCTGGATTCTGGGAAGAAAAAAAGACCAATTTTGGGCGTTAGCTGATTATTGAGCACAAACCCCTGGATCTGAATATGAAAAAGCTCGATTTTGGACATTCTGAAGACAAAATGATTTTCTAGCAAAATTACTGAAAAACTAGGCGTCGTAGTTTTCTGCGAGTTTTTCTATAAATTTCTTGCGTAAATCTGAAGCAACCGGTCCAGGTGCTTGCAAAACTCTATTATCAATTTTAGAAATAGGTTGAATATCTCTGGTTGAAGAAGTTAAGAAAGCTTCATCAACATCTGTCAAAACTGACATTGGTAAATTGACTTCTTTAACATCAAACCATTGCACAACTAAAGCTCTTGTAATTCCACCTAAACAACCACTACTTAAAGCAGGGGTTAAGACTTGACCATCTTTGACCACAAAAATATTGGAACCAGTTCCTTCACATAATTCACCTTTTGTATTAGGCATGATTGCTTCATGTGCACCTAGTTTTTTAGCCACATTAAGTAGTGCCGCATTTTGGGCATACGAAGTTGTTTTGGCTCCAGCCAACATACTTCTATCGTTTCGAGCATCTCCCACAGTTGTAACAATTGCAGTTTCTGGCCAAATAGCTTCAGGACTTACTGCCACTACCAAAGTAAAGTTTTCTTTAGTGCGATCAGAACCTAATGGTCCAACTCCTGAGGTATATGTGATGCGCATGCGCATCACATCCCCTAAATCTTTATTGGCAACTATTACTTCATTAATTGCTTTTCTTAAAATCTCTTCACTATTTAATTCAATACCTATGCAATCAAGAGAGTAAATCAATCTCTCAACATGTCTTGTGAGGGCAACGGGTTGACCTTTAATTACTTTTAATGTTTCAAATGCTCCATCGCCAACGGTGAAACCGTGATCAAAAATAGAAACAGTTGCCTTATCGGCATCAACTAGAGAATCATTTAACCAAACTTTAGTGGAGTTCACAGGCCACCCATTTTCTCTGGAAATTAAGGCCAACTCTACTAAGCCCATTTACAAAGTCTTCGGGGGCGCAGGTGTTCATGTCTTGTGTTCTCAACCTGTGGTTATGTAGTCTTGCAAAGCTTTTTTCTCATTCTCTAACTCGTCTACATACGCCTTCACAATGTCGCCTATGGAAATAATTGAAATCAAATTATTTGCATCGTCAACTACTGGAATGTGTCGAAATTTTTGATTAGTCATGATGGCCATCAACTCTGCGATCTGTTCATTTTCTTTGCAGGTTATGACATTGGTAGTCATGATGTCTCGCACTTTTATGCTTGCCAAGTTGTTGAAGTTCTTATGCATTTCTCTAACAACGTCTCGTTCAGAAACAATGCCTTTAAAACCTATTCCGTCTTTTGATACCACCAAGGCACCTACTTTGTGCTGACTAAATTTGGACACCAACTCAAGTAAAGTTGCACTCTCATCAATTGTTATAACTTTTTTGTTTTTGATCAAACTCATAACTTTCATAAAAACTCCTTACTCTTAACCCATGTTGCTCCTGAATTAGGATTTTTTCAATGACTTGGGCAAAAGAATTTATTTAAAGATTATTCAACCTAAGAAATACCCTCTAGATGTCTAGTTCGTCTGGTTATTTCATATTGAGCCTTTAGTTTTGAATTTGTGGGATATTTAACTTCTTCTAATACCAAAGCTTTTGCTGCCACCACGTTTACTTCAGCTACCTTGATTCTTTTCTTCAATAACTCTTTAGGCCAATTAACTGATTTAGATTCATCCCCAACTTGTAATAAGACTCCGATTAATCCTCGAACCATGGAGTAGCAAAAGGCATCAGCTACAACTTCACAAGTTACATAATCTCCAGTTCTCATCCATTTGAATTTCTTTAAATCTCTTATTGTGGTAGAGCCAGATCTGGTTTTACAAAAGGCAATAAAGTCATGTAACCCAATTAGTTCTTTGCTGGCTTTATTCATCAAAGAAACATTTAGTTTTTTTCGATAATCTAGAACATAACGAGAGCTCATTGGATCACTACCGTTTTGTGAATTACAAATTGTGTAGGAATACCTTCTAGTTAGGGCTGAATATCTGGCATCAAAATCTGGATGTGTAACTTCATAGCTTTTAACTTGAATATCTGCAGGTAAAATTCTTCTAAATTTATATAACGGATCTTTTACTTTTTGCCAGACATTTTCTTCCACATCAAAATGCACCACTTGACCGCGAGCATGGACTCCCGCATCAGTTCTTCCTGCCCCAATTGTTTTTGGTTTGGCAATACTTAAAAATTGTTGCAGTGCTTTATTTAATTCTCCTTGCACAGTTTTACCGTGTGGCTGAATGCCAAATCCTGAATAGTTTGTGCCGTCATAGGCAATATCTAAACGAATACGAATGAGCCCACCTCTTTTGGAAGTGGGCTCAATTTTTTTCATTTTTTTTGATTTGTGAGAAAAAAGTTATTCGTCCTTTGGTTCTTCTTTAGCTGCTGCTTTTTTCGCAGGTTTAGCTGCTGCTTTCTTTGCTGCACTCTTGGCAGCACCTTCAGCTTCAGCTACAACTTTTTGCGCAGTTGATTCAACTAGTTCCACAACAGCCATTGGAGCATTGTCACCTTTTCTGGGACCAAGTTTGGTAATTCTGGTGTAGCCACCATTTCTGGTAGCAAAACTTGGACCAATTTCAGTAAATAGTGAGTGCACTACAGATTTGTCACGGATAATTCCCATAACTCTTCTGCGAGCAGAAAGATCGCCACGTTTTGCAAAAGTAATGATTCTTTCTGCAAAGGGACGAAGTTTGCGTGCTTTGGCTTCTGTTGTTGTGATCTTGCCTTTTTCAAATAGTGATGTAGCTAAGTTAGCTAAAATCAATTTTTGATGGGCTGCTGAACCACCAAGACGCGTACCTTGGGTTGGTGTTGCCATTGTTATCTCCTAAGTATCTTAAAGCGTCGTTGGTTTTAGTATTGTTCGTCTTCAGCAAGATTTTCATCATCAGACTCTTCGCTATAGCCTGGTGATTTTGTTCTGTCATAGCCTGCTGGTGAATCTTTTAGTTGCAAGCCCAACATCTGAAGTTTTGCGATAACTTCGTCAATTGATTTTTGACCGAAGTTACGAACGTCCATCAAATCAGCTTCACTTCTGGTAATCAATTCACCAACTGTGTGCACGCCTTCGCGCTTCAAGCAGTTGTATGAACGAACAGTTAAGTCAAGTTGTTCGGTTGGCATATTTAGTTGTTCTAATACGTAAGCATCAATTGGGCTGGGCCCGATTTCAATGCCTTCAGCATTTACGTTTAGTTCATGTGCCAAACCAAATAGTTCAACCAAAGTACGACCAGCAGATGCCACTGCATCCCCAGGTCTCATTGATGGTTTGGTTTCAACATCGATGATCAAACGATCAAAGTCTGTTCTTTGTTCCACACGGGTGGCTTCAACTTTGTAAGTAACTTTTACTACTGGTGAATAAATTGAGTCAACTGGAATACGACCAATTTCAGCACCGGTTACTTTGTTTTGCACAGCTGTGACATAGCCACGACCGCGCTCAACTACTAATTCCATTTCCAATTTACCTTTGCCATTAAGTGTGGCAATGTGATGTTTTGGATTATGAACTTCTACTCCAGCTGGAGCAGTGATATCTGCTGCAGTAACAGCTCCTGGACCAGATTTTTTCAAATAAAGGATTGATGGTTCATCGTTATCTGATGAAACAACTAGTTCTTTCACATTCATCACGATTTCTGTGACATCTTCAACTACACCATCAAGTGTGGTGAATTCATGAAGTGCACCATCAATGCGAATGCTGGTAACTGCTGCTCCTGGAATTGAGGAAAGCAGAGTTCTGCGTAATGAGTTTCCTAGGGTGTAACCAAAACCTGGTTCTAGGGGCTCAAGAATATAGCGACCTTGGGTTTCAGAGATTTTCTCTTCGACCAAGACTGGACGTTGTGCGATTAACATATTTTTTACTACCTCTCAGGCGACCTCTATTTGACGCCTACTTGGGGAATTGCTTTTTTTACTTGGAGTACAACTCAACGATCAACTGTTCTTGAACAGCTGTGTCGATTTGTGATCTAAGTGGTTTTGCAGTTACCAAAATTCGCATGATAGTTGATGAAACATCTAGCCATGCTGGAATTGGCTTCTCACCTGATTCAGCTCTTGCCACAACGAAAGGTGTTAACTCGCGTGACTCGGGACGAACTTCGATGATGTCTGATACAGAAACTTGGTAAGAAGGAATATTTAATTTCTTACCATTTACTAATACGTGACCATGTCTTACAACTTGTCTGGACATGTCACGACTTTTAGCAAAACCTGCGCGATAAACCACGTTGTCTAAACGTGTTTCTAACATGGAAAGAAGGTTTTCACCAGTCTTACCTGTTCTTCGGGAAGCTTCTTCGTAATAGTTACGGAATTGTCTTTCCAATACACCATAGATACGTGCAGTTTTTTGCTTTTCACGTTTCTGTAATGAGTATTCAGATTCTTTGCTTCGGTTTCTACCGTGTTGACCTGGTGGGAATGGACGAGATTCCATTGGACACTTTGGTGAATCACATTTAGAACCTTTTAAATAAAGTTTTACTTTTTCGCGACGGCATCTCTTGCAATCTGCCCCTGTGTAACGTGCCATAAGTTTTCTTTTCTCCTTGTTTCTTTAAAAGTTGTTAACTAGACGCGACGGCGCTTGCGGTGGCGCACACCGTTGAATGGAACTGGGGTGACATCTTGAATTTGACCAACTTCAAGACCAGAGGCTTGCAAAGATCTGATTGCGGTTTCGCGACCTGACCCTGGGCCCTTAACAAAAACATCGACTTTCTTAAGTCCATGTTCCATTGCTTTTTTCGCTGCATCTTCTGCTGCCATTTGCGCAGCAAATGGTGTTGACTTACGTGAACCTTTAAAGCCCACATGTCCACTTGAAGAAGATGAGATAACTGCTCCAGTTAAATCTGTGATGGAAACAATTGTGTTGTTAAAAGTTGATTTGATGTGGGCTTGACCATGTGCCACATTCTTTTTAACTTTTTTGCGAACTTTTTTATTTTTCGCATTTGGTTTAGCTTTCTTTTCTTTTTCAGCCATTAGTCAAATCCTCTACTTCGCTGCAATCTTTTTGCCGGCAACGGTTTTGCGCGGACCTTTACGAGTTCTGGCGTTAGTGTGTGTTCTTTGTCCACGAACGGGAAGTCCGCGACGATGACGAATACCTTGGTAAGAACCAATTTCAACTTTACGTCTGATATCTGATGAAACTTCACGACGAAGATCACCTTCAACTTTAAAGTTTTGATCTATGTATTCACGAAGTTTTACTAATGCAGGTTCATCCAAATCTTTAACTCTGGTATTTGGATCAACACCTGCTGCAGCAAGCATTTGAACTGAACGCGTACGTCCGATTCCATAAATGTAGGTGAGTGCAACTTCAACGCGCTTATCGCGAGGAAGATCAACTCCAGCTAAACGTGCCATATTGGGCGGTTTTCCTTTTCTATCTAGTTACAGAAGTGTTGGCTACGTGTTATCGGTCTTACCCGCCCTGGGTAAGTCTTTGGCTTCTGGTTCCAAAGGTGTCGTTCTCTATTTAAATCGGCAAGATTTAATTTGAGATGACGGATAACCGTAATTGGTTACTACAAGTTTTGTGCTTAACCTTGACGTTGTTTGTGTCTAGGGTTTTCGCAAATAACCATTACGCGTTTGTGACGACGAATAACTTTGCACTTGTCACAAATCTTTTTAACACTTGGTTGTACTTTCATACTTTCCTTTTTTCGTAATTGGTTTACTTGTAGCGGTAAACAATCCGACCGCGAGTTAAATCGTAGGGTGATAACTCCACGATTACGCGATCGTCTGGCAAAATTCTGATGTAATGCATTCGCATTTTGCCGCTGATGTGTGCAAGAACTTTATGGCCATTATCAAGTTCCACCCGAAACATTGCGTTGGGTAGAGCCTCGGCGATGGTGCCTTCTAGCTCAATGGCTCCTTCTTTTGCCATACCTCTCTTAACGTCAGCTTTTTGATTAACCGAAATACGAGTCTACGAGCCTAAGCATTCCCCCACGCCACAAGGGTCATATATATAGTCACAAAAACCGGCATTTGCCTACCCATTCAAGCATTAATAAGTGGGCTTTGTTGGTTCCATTTCTTTGATCCAAGCCAATATTCCCCCAGCTAAATGCTGGGTTTGTAGATATCCGTTGTGTCTTAAATAGGCCAAAACTTCATTTGATCTAGAGCCAGAACGGCAATAAAGCACAACTGGTTTATCAAGAGGCAACAAATTTAGTTTTTCCCCGCTTAAAATATCGTCTTTGTTGATTAAAACTGAACCAGCAATATTTACTAGTTTGTTCTCACTTTCCTCTCGAACATCAACTAATAGAAAGTCTTTTGCTTCATCTTTTTTAGCAACAAGCATTTTTGCTAACTCTGATACAGAGATTCCTGGGTCAAGCACAACACTTTGGTTATTACAAAATTCTTCATAGTCAATTAACTCAGTCAAACTAGGGTTATTACCACATATAACACAGTTCTGGTCTTTACTTATTTTGATTTTATTAAACGAAGATTGCACTGCGGCATAGGACAAAACTTCCCCAATTAAGACCTCTGCCATTCCCGTAATAATTGCTAAAGCTTGAGTGACTTGCAGTGAGCCGATAGTTGCACACATGCTTCCTAAAACTCCGCCGGTGGCACAACTTGGCACCATGTTTGATGGAGGTGGTGTTGGATGCAGGCATCTATAGCAAGGACCATGTTTTTTCCAAAAGACACTTAACTGACCATCAAATCTATATATTGATCCCCAAATAAATGGTTTATTTAATAAAACACAGGCATCATTAATTAAATATCTGGTAGCAAAGTTATCTGTGCCATCAATGACTAAGTCATAGTTTTTAATAATATTAAGAGCGTTTTTTGAAGTTAGTTTCTCTTCATGAAGGTTAACTTTTATTAATGGATTTAAATCTAATACTTTTTCTTTCGCACTTTGAGCCTTTGATTGCCCAATTTTAGAATTACTGTGAATAATTTGTCGCTGTAAGTTACTTTCTTCAACCACATCAAATTCACATATTCCTATTTCGCCAACACCAGCACCGGCTAAATAAAGTAAAACTGGTGAACCTAAACCACCTGCTCCAATAACTAAAACTTTGGCATTTTTTATTCTTTGTTGACCTTGACTGCCAACTTCAGGTAAAAGAATGTGTCTGGCATAACGTTTTATTTCTTCATTGGTTAGTTTTTGACTTGGATCAACCAAGGCATCAATCTTCATAAGATAAGAGTTTCATGCTCAAAACGATTAGCTAAACATTGGGGCAAGGCAGTGGGTGAAAAATAGTCAAGAACGTGCCAGACTGGCTACATCATGAATTCACCCATCATCGGAATTTCTTGTTACGTTGAACCAGCCAAGTGGGGTGCTTGGGATATCACCGCTGCAGTTTTACCTTTTGATTACATTTCATCTATTACACAAGCTGGTGGCAGAGCAGTAATAATTCCACCAGATACTCAAGGTGGACATGTTGTAAATAATCTTGATGGCTTAATCATTGCAGGGGGTGCAGATATTGATGCACGTTTATACAAACAAACACCACATGAAACTGCTGACAAACCTCGCGAAACCAGAGATGGTGGAGAAATTGCGTTATACAACGCAGCTAAAGAAATTGGTTTACCTTTCTTAGGAATTTGTCGTGGTTTACAAATTATGGCTGTAGCTGAAGGTGGAACTTTAATTCAACATCTGCCAGATGTGACAAAACTAAATCACAGACCAGCTCCAGCACAATTTTCTAATCATCAGGCAAGATTTAAAAATGATTCACTAGTTGCTTCGATAGTTGGATCAGAAATGATTGTTAATTCTTCTCATCATCAAGCTGTTGATAATCCAGGTTCTTTAACTATCACGGGTTGGGCTGAAGATGAAACTATTGAAGTTTTAGAAGATCCAAGTAGAAAATTTCATTTAGGGGTGCAGTGGCATCCTGAAATGAGTGAAGATAAAAGATTATTTCAAGCATTAATTAAAGCTGCTCAGAAATAATTAAAGCCCAAGATATTTAAATCTTGGGCTTTAATTATTTAATTCTTTACAGTGGTGTTACGTAAGCTCCTGTAATACCGCCATCAACTAAGAAATTTGATGCAGTAATAAATGAAGAATCATCACTTGCTAAAAATGCCACCGCAGCAGCAATTTCATGAGCTTCACCGAAACGTCCCATTGGAATATGCACAAGTCTTCTTTGTGCACGTTCTTTATCTTTAGCAAATAGTTCTTGTAACAATGGAGTGTTTACAGGTCCTGGAGATAAAGCGTTAATTCGAACTCCTTCGCGAGCAAATTGCACACCAAGCTCTCTTGTCATTGCCAAAACTCCACCTTTAGAAGCGGTGTAAGAAATTTGGGAGGTAGCTGCAGCCAAAGTTGCTACGAAAGAAGCAGTGTTAATAATTGATCCTTTTTTTGCTTCCAACATGTAGGGCAAAACTGCTTTGCAGCAAAGATAAACAGAAGTTAAATTAACTAATAGAACTTTGTCCCAAGCATCTCTTTCGGTGGTCAAAATTGAATCATCATCTGGTGGAGAAATCCCGGCATTATTAAAAGCAATATCTATTTTGCCAAACTTCTTAAAAGTTTCTGCAAACATATTGTCAACACTGTCTTTGTCAGTGACGTTACATTTAATAAATGTGCCATTAACTTCACTGGCCACAGCTTGTCCATTTTTTTCATCGAGATCAGCAATTACAACGTGAGCTCCTTCAGAGGCAAAACGAATTGCGGTTGCTTTACCTAAACCAGATCCTCCACCAGTAATGGTGGCAACTCTGCCTTCTAATCTGTTCAAGATATTTTCTCCTTATATCTCTGTGTTAATGAATACGTTCTTTTCTTCGGTAAACGCGTTTAGTGCATCTGGACCTAGTTCGCGTCCCAAACCTGATTTTTTAAATCCTCCAAATGGAGTCCAATATCT
>CALBND010000097.1 GCA_937896305.1 uncultured Actinomycetes bacterium | reverse complement strand
GGGCTTACTAGCTTTTAAAAGATAATTATGGAGCATTTCTCGTATTTGGCTGTTTTAGCCTTTATTTTATTTGGCTCATTTTGGCTAGAAATTATTTTGCAGGCGCGAGTTTATAGAAAGTTTAAAAGACTAATTTTGGCCCTTATTCCCGTCGTTATTTTATATTCAACTTGGGATTTTTATGCAATTCAAAATAATCACTGGTTCTTTGATGCTTCTAAAACTACTGGAATTATTATTTTTGGTTTTCTTCCATTAGAGGAACTATTATTTTTCATAATTACTCCCATTGCAGCTCTACTTTCTTTTGAGGCGGTCAGGGCAATCAAGCAAGACAAAATTGGTGATGAGAACTAATGACTTATATTCAAATAGGAATAATTTATGTAGTTGCTTCAATTATTTTCGATCTTTATATAGTTCGAACTAAGGTCTTAAAATTAAAAGTTTTTTGGATTTCCTATGCAATCGTGTTATTTTTTCAATTTGTAACAAATGGATTTTTAACTAAAAATCTAATTGTTCGCTATAATGAATTTGCAATTTTAGGTGGCGACTACACAAATAGCACGCCACCAATGCTTGGAGATGGCAGATTATTTTATGCACCAGTTGAAGATGTTTTCTTTGGATTTTCCATGATTTTATTTACAATTTCTATCTGGATTTATTTAGGTAAAAAGAATTTGCAAAGAAATCCAATTTCAGGTCCAGCACCTAAATGGTGGCCAACTGGTCATTGGTATGGAAAAAGAAAATAATTAACTCGTTTTTATCCCTTGAATATGACCTTGGCCATATTTTCTTCTTGCATTTAAACTTTTAATCCAGGCAGGACCTGCCACACCTATTCTTCTAGCTTGTGAAACAGTAGCACGTTTTTGGAATACTTCATAATCAATACCTTCAACTGCATCAACAATTCCACAATAAAGAATTCGAGCCGCTTCAATACAAGGCCTTGATGAGGGGTGTAAAAATTCTATCCCACTTCTTGATTTTTCCTCTAGTTGTTTCACTCTTTGAATTTGAAACTTTAGAGCATCTTTAATGTTTTTGTCAGCAATTCTTTTTTCAAGATATTTTCTATCTACACCAAATTGAGCTAATTCATCTAACGGAAGATAGATTCTGCCTCTAGTTAAATCTTCGGATACATCGCGCACAAAATTTGCTAATTGAAATGCCACACCTAAATCTTTTGCCCTCTCGTAGGCAACTTGAGAAGTTGGTTCCAGTATCGGCACCATTTGTAAACCGATTACTGCTGCTGAGCCATATACGTATTCATATAAATCTTCATAAGTTTTATATTCAGTAATCGTTAAATCCATTTGCATGGAGTGTAGGAATGCTTCAAAAAGATCTGTTGGAATTTCCCACCGATTTGCAGTATCTACTACTGCTTTACATATTGGATCTTCAGATTTACCTTTTTTTAAATCTCGTAGGAAATCATTTCCCCAACCAACAAGCCAGTCGGCTTTCTCTTTGTCACTTAAAGTGCTGGAAAGATCATCAACAATTTCATCGGCATAACGAGCAAAACCATAAAGTGCATGAACATAAGGTCTTTTCCCTGGGGGCAAAAGTAATGTGGCTAGGTAATAGGTTTTACCATGTTGCGAGTTAAGTTTTCGACAACGTTCATATGAATCTTGCATTGCTTCATTTGTGATACCTGAAGCAATTAATTCTCTCTTTGACATTTCTATTTACTTTAGCGATACGCTCTTGATTGATAGTTTTTGTCTTTACCTAAAATACGTTCAGCAGCTAAGCGTCCACTAATTAAAACCATGGGCACACCAACTCCTGGTTGAGTTCCAGATCCAGCAAAGACAACGTTCTCACCCCACATATTTCCAGGTCTAAATGGTCCTGTTTGCAAAAATGTGTGTGCTGAAGCAAAAGGGGCACCACTTTTCATACCTTGTTGTTCCCATTCCAAGGGTCCAGTTAAGTGTTCAACTTCAATATTTGCCCCAAAGTCTGTATAGCCTCTTTCTTCCAAAACTTTAACCATTTCATCTCGGTATCGAGGTGTTTCAACTTTCCAATCAATATTGGAATCAGTGTTTGGAGTGGGGAAGAGAATATAGTAAATTTCTTTACCCTTAGGGGCTAATTCTGGGTCAGAAAGTGTTGAATTGGTAACTAATAAACTTGGATCTTGCATGAATTGT
>CALBND010000096.1 GCA_937896305.1 uncultured Actinomycetes bacterium | reverse complement strand
AAACAGACTCTCTACATTTATTATTAAATTCTGCTACCCCAAATTTTTCGATGTCGGTTTTACCGGTGAAACCTAATTCTTTTTCAACTGCTAATTCAACTGGTAAGCCGTGACAATCCCAGCCTGCATAGCGAGGAACAAAGTAACCTTGCATCGCTTTAAAGCGAGGAAACACATCCTTAAAAACTCTTGCTTCAACATGATGTGCACCTGGAGTGCCGTTTGCGGTTGGGGGGCCTTCATAAAAAACCCAACGTTTATTTTCATCTCGTTGATTTAGAGACTTATGAAAGATTTCAGATTTTTCCCAGTGACCTAAAACCTCTTTTTCCATCTCTGGCAGGTTGATGCGATTTGGAACTTCGCGATACATCATTTGCCCCTTTGAGATGAATTATGTGTGGAAGTTGGACTCTCTTAGTTTAGGAGAAGCCAGGCTCGCGTAGTGTTCCCAAGGTGAAGAGTCTCACTAAATTACAAGTAATAATGCTTCAGATTGCAATTCTAATTGTGATACTTGATTTGATAACTAAAAACATAGTTGTCTACTTACTCAAACCCGGAAATCCTATTGTTCTAATTCCAGCCTTTTTTGGCGAAAGTGTTGGCCCAATTCTTCAGTTAAATTTGATCAGAAATCCAGGTGCTGCCTTTAGTTTGGGTTCAAATTCTACATATCTTCTCTCAGCTCTTGCGATAATAATTTCACTATATATATGGAGAACGAGCAAGAGAATTATAAATATGTGGTGGGCCCTAGGCCTAGGAGCAATTTTGGGTGGGGCCATAGGAAATTTACTGGACCGAATTTTTAGGGCACCTTCAATATTTAGAGGAGAGGTCGTGGATTTCTTGCAAATCCCATATTGGGCAATATTTAATGTCGCAGATATGGCAGTGAGTATTTCAGCTGTAGTAATTGCGATCATGACACTATTAGGTAAAGATCCATTTGAAAAGAAGGTTTCTTAATGGGTGAATATTCATTAATCGTTGATGAAAATCAAGATGGATCAAGGCTTGATGCATTGTTATCTACTGCTTTTGAGTTATCAAGAACTAAGGTTGCTGCAGATATTGAAGTTGGTTCAGTTTTAGTAAATAATAAATTGGCTCTTAAGTCTCATCGGGTAACAACTGGTGACAATGTCGTTTATAACCCAGTTGTTAAAGCGGCCATAAATCCTAAAGATCAAATAACTCAAATTCCAATAATTTATGCAGATGAAGATGTTGTGGTAATTGATAAACCCGTTGGAGTTGCTGTTCATCCAAGTCCAGGTTGGGAAGGCCCAACTGTCACGGCTTCGCTGGAAGCCTTAGGTCACAGAATTTCAACAAGTGGGGCACCAGAAAGACAAGGAGTTGTACACCGACTAGATGTTGGAACAAGTGGAGTAATGGTTGTTGCAAAAAGTGAAATAGCTTACGAAGACTTAAAAGATCAATTTCGAAATAGAACAATTAAAAAGATTTACCATACTTTAGTGCAAGGCCATCCCGATCCTTCAAAAGGAACAATCGATGCACCAATTGATAGGCATCCACAAGAAAATTATAAATATGCTGTTGTTGCTGGAGGAAAAGATAGCATCACCCATTATGAAACCCTAGATGCTTTTGCATATGCTTCGTTACTGAAAATTGAATTAGAAACTGGAAGAACACATCAAATTAGAGTTCATATGAGTGCAATCAAGCATCCTTGTGTCGGTGATTCCATGTATGGGGCAGATCCATCCTTGGCAGCAAAATTAGATTTGCATCGCCAATGGCTTCATGCCACACAGTTAACATTTCGACATCCTCGTACTGGTCAAGAAATGACCTTTGATTCAACCTATCCCGCTGATTTAGTAACAAGTCTTAGTCGCATCGCCGATGCGTATAGCTAAATATTGGGATGAATTTAACTAAATTAGTAGTATCAATCCTTCCCCCTGAAGCACTATCTCGAAAGGACCTCTAATTGGCTATGTCCAATCGTGATTCTTTCGTTCATCTACACAATCACACTGAATATTCAATGCTTGATGGCGCTGCCAGATTAAAACCTTTGATGGCTGAAGCCAACCGATTAGGAATGCCAGCTATTGCAATTACCGATCATGGAAATCTTTACGGTGCTTTTGATTTTTATAAGCAAGCAAAAGAACAAGGGGTAAAGCCAATTATTGGCATAGAAGGCTATTACGCCCCTAATGGCAGAAAATCTCGAGAGATGTTGGACTTTGGTGGGCAAAGCTCTGGAGAGGATCAAGAATTTGGCAGAGGTAAATCTCCTTACACACATATAACAATGTGGGCAACAAATACTGAAGCAATGCATAATTTATTTAGAATTTCTTCCCTTGCAAGCATTGAAGGTCATTACTATAAACCAAGATTTGATTACGAGTTATTACAAAAATACGGAAAAGGAATTATTGCAACTACGGGGTGTCCGTCAGGTGAAGTAAATCGCTGGCTACAAGTAGGAGATGAGAAGAAGGCTCGTGAAGTAGCTGCAACTATGCAAGAAGTTTTTGGTAAAGAAAATTACTTTTGTGAACTAATGGAACATGGACTTGAGATCGAGAAAAGAACTAGACCTGGGTTACTAAAAATAGCTAAGGATTTAAATATTCCACTAGTGGCCACTAATGATTTGCATTACACGTTCGCCGAAGATGCTGCCTCTCATGAAGTTCTACTTTGTGTGGGTACCAGAACGACTTTGAGTGATCCCAATCGATTTAAATTTGATGCCCAAGATTTCTATTTAAAATCACCTGCACAAATGCGAGAATTGTGGAAAGACTATCCAGAGGCGTGCGATAACACTTTATTAATAGCTGAAAGATGCGATGTTTCTTTCACTGAAGGTGCAAACTTGATGCCAAGTTTTAGCGTGCCAGAAGGGGAAACAGAAGAAACTTGGTTAGCTAAAGAAGTTAATCTTGGTTTATTAAAACGTTTTAAAAACAATGTTCCAGCTTCACATATGAAACAAGCTGAATATGAAATAAATGTTATTAATCAGATGGGTTTTCCTAGCTATTTTCTCGTGGTAGCAGATTTAGTTAGGTATGCCAAAGAAAGTTTAATCAGAGTAGGTCCAGGTCGAGGTTCCGCTGGTGGATCTGTTGTTGCTTTTGCTTTAGGTATCACTGAATTAGATCCTTTAAAACATGGATTGTTGTTTGAAAGATTTCTAAACCCGGAACGTATTTCCCTACCTGATATTGATATTGATTTTGATGAACGTAAACGTTCCGACATGATTAAATATGCGACTACAAAATATGGCTCTGATCACGTTGCCCAAATTATTACCTACGGAACCATTAAGGCTAAAGCTGCCATTAAAGACTCGGCACGAGTTTTAGGTTATCCATTTGCTGTTTCAGATAAAATCACCAAACTTATCCCACCTCCAGTTGTTGGTAAAGATATGTCTTTAGCTTCAATTTTTGATAAGACAGATGATAGATATAAAGAGGCGAGTGAATTTAGAAATCTTTACAAGGCCGATCCTGATGCAAAGAAAATTATTGACACAGCAACAGGACTAGAAGGACTGAGACGACAACCTGGTGTTCATGCTGCAGGTGTGATTTTGTGTCGGGAACCTTTAATTGATGTCGTTCCACTTTGGAAACGTGAACAAGATGGAGCCATAATCACGCAGTTTGACATGGGAGCTTGTGAATCTCTTGGTTTATTGAAAATGGATTTTCTAGGACTTAGAAACTTAACTGTATTAGATGCCTGCCTAAGTCACATGGAGCGAAACAAGAACACGAAAATAGTTTTAGAAGATTTAGAATTAACTGATAAAAATACTTACGAATTACTAAGTAGGGGAGACACTTTAGGGGTATTCCAACTAGATGGTGCTCCGATGCGAGCTCTTTTAAGGTCAATGCAGCCAGATAATTTCGAACACATCTCAGCAGTTTTGGCACTTTATAGACCAGGACCAATGGGAGTAAATGCTCATAATGATTATGCAGATCGAAAAAACGGTAGAGCAAAAGTAGTTCCGATCCATGAAGAATTAGCCAAACCCTTAGATGAGATTTTGTCTGATACTTACGGACTAATCGTTTATCAGGAACAAGTAATGGCTATTGCTCAAAAAGTTGCAGACTATTCACTTGGTAAAGCAGATTTGTTACGACGGGCTATGGGTAAGAAGAAGAAAGAAATTCTTGACCAAGAATTTATCCCATTTAGAGATGGCATGCGTGCTAATAAATTCTCTGAAGATGCAATCAAAACTTTATGGGAAACTTTAGTTCCATTCTCTGATTATGCATTTAACAGAGCACACACAGCTGGATATGGTTTAGTTTCATATTGGACAGCATTTTTAAAAGCTAATTTCCCAGCAGAATATATGGCTGCACTGCTATCCAGTGTGAAAGATGATCGAGACAAGTTAGCTATTTATTTGAATGAATGTCGAAGAATGGGAATAAAAGTTCTACCTCCTGATGTTAATGAATCCTTAAGCGAATTTGCTCCCATAGGTCAAGATATTAGATTTGGACTTTCTGCTATTAAAAATGTTGGGGAAAATGTAGTTGATGCGCTGATAAGTTCTCGTGTGAAGACTGGCAAATTTAATGATTTCTTCGATTTTCTTAAAAAAGTTGATGCGTCGGTATGTAGTAAGAGAGTTATCGAATCATTAATTAAAGCTGGCGCATTTGATTCAATGACCCATTCACGAAAAGGTTTATTGAGCATTCACATAGAAGCAGTTGAAAGCGCAGCTGAATCTAAGCGCGCTGAAGCTATTGGTCAATATGATCTATTTGGATCAGGAGATGCCCAACAGGTTTCAATTATTGGTAACGAAATTACAATTCCTGATGGAGAATGGGAAAAAGCAATACTTTTGAACTTTGAAAGAGAAATGTTAGGACTCTATGTCAGTGACCATCCACTATTAGGAATTGAGCATTTACTTTCCAGGTTTGCAGACACCAGCATGGAAGACATATCTCATGGAACTAAAAACGATGGAGACATTGTCACAGTTGCTGGATTAATAACAAATATTCAAAGAAAAGTTACCAAGCAAGGAGCTTCATGGGCCATTGTCACACTTGAAGATTTAGCCGGAGCCGTTGATTTAATGGTGTTCTCTCAAACTTATGCAAATGTTTCTACCATGATTCATGACGATGCAATTTTAGTTGTTAAAGCAAAAATTGATGCTCGAGAAGAAGAAAGTCCTAAATTAGTGGCACTAGATTTTGCCGTGCCAGATTTAAATCAACAACGAACAGGTCCAGTAGTGGTGAAAATTCCGATGATTAGGTGTACCCCTCCAGTTGTTGATTCAATTAAATCTGTGTTACAAACCCATCCTGGAACTGTTGAAGTTCATTTACATTTAGTTAATGGGGAAAAGACAACTGTGATGAAAATTGATGAAAAACTAAGAGTGGAACCGACATCCGCTTTATTTGGGGAACTTAAAGCCCTACTCGGTCCAAGTTCAGTTGCTTAATTTGGACTTATTTTAACTCTAGTTAAAA
>CALBND010000095.1 GCA_937896305.1 uncultured Actinomycetes bacterium | reverse complement strand
AAATTGAAATCAATATTTCAACGAGCGAAAAGGATGACCCAACATGACGTCTATCACCAAATTCTAGTGAATCAATTATCAGACTACGTATCTCTTGGGATTCTTTTACCGATTCGAAATTATTATTCATCTCAGTCAATATAATAGTTTGAAACTAATTTTTCGATATTTGAGACATCCCTAATAGGGTCAAAACTCCTCAAAAAGTCTATCCTTTTCGACAGCAAATCTAGTTCTAAACTGAAATCTCTCAAATTTCCTGGGCTAAAATACCTTCGTAAAACTATTGATTCCCATTTAACTGCAGACGCTAATAAAACCCTATAAAAAAGTACATAATCCAAGTTATAAAGTTTGAACATTTCTGTTACAAATAATTTAGAACCCGATTGCGAAAACTTTATCTTCGGATGGTTCAGTGTGTCAGCAACAAACTTATATGGAGTGTCATATCCAAAAAATTCAAAGTCTATATATTGATCATTCCCTTCTTGGTTCCTTAAAGTATTATGAGGACCAGCATCCGATAAAATTAATTTTTTATGAGGAAGATCGAAATCAAATAATCCGGATTCAATCATTTTAACAAGAACTTGATGTCTTTCATTAATACTATATCTATTTTCATTAGGTACTTGTATCCTTAAAATTTCTAAAATTTGTTTTGCTTGAAACAATAAATCTGAACACTTATCTATTGAGTCTGTTGCAGGATAGAATAAATCTTTATTTAGTGGTGATAAATCACGCAACATCTTAATTAAAGAATAAATAAAAGAATCATCCATTTTAGGGTGAGAGCCATTGATAAATGAGTAGGTTCCTATTTTGAAAATACTTGATTTAAAATAAGCCTTAGGAATATTTGGAACTCCTAGTTTATTAAGAGTTCTAAGAGAGTTAAATTCTTGCTTTAGTCGAATTCTACCATCCCTCTTTCTCTGATATTTTTTTAAGATTAAATTAAGATTAAATATGGAAAAAGTAAGAATTACACTATTGCCACCATATATTTTTTGAAAACCCATTGCATTCGACAAATTTTTTTTCAATATTACACATAAAATATTTAGAATACGAAATGAATTAACAAAGGTATTAAAATAACTGTCTTCAATTCTAAACAACATTTTTTTTATTTTACTATCTAAGTTACTTGAATAAATTATCGCCTCAAGGTCATCAATAAAAACATCTAGATATAAACTATTTATTTTGGATATTTTTTCTTCTTGCGACTTACAATAATGAATATTATGCAAAGCTAAGTATTCTGGCACTAATTTATGATGCTTCAACCATTGCATACTAATCAAACGAAGATCTTGTTTACCAAATTCAACCGAAGTAAATTCTGTTTTATGGCTAACTATGAATATTTCATGCGATTTATTAAAAATTCTTAATAGTAATTTAATGGAAAAGCTAGGGTAAGCGTATTCGAGACCCTTTGTGTAAAGATAAGATTGAAATTTTCTCCACTCAAACTCAATATTTGAGTCATCTAGTGACTTTAGATATTGTTTTATTTCGGATCTCTTTTTTAGCTTAGTCTTAGAATTGAGCTCTTTCATAATTGCAGGATAACTTTTTGAATAGTTGATTAGAGTATTGTCTAAATCTATCCCTATTCTCAACTTCCCCATAAAACTATATTAATGTAATTTTGACAAAAGAGAGAATTGGCATCAAATACGCGGCATAGTTGTTTGTGAATTTCATTTTTTGTACTATATTTTGAGCAAAGGAATGCTGGAGGCATTATGAATTCAATCAACAAAAAGTTAAATTCTATGGGTTTGATTATCCCAGATTTAGTACCGCCAATAGCGGCCTATATTCCGGCAAAAAAAGTTGGTAATTTAGTATTCACAGCTGGTCAACTTCCAATGGTAAATGGAGAGTTAATTTCTAAAGGCTTACTAGGACAAGACGTTGAAATCGATGAAGCACATAAAGCAGCAAGAATTTGTACCCTAAATGCCTTAGCTGCAATTAAAGGTGTGATCGGAGATCTTGATCGAATTAAACAAATAGTAAGAGTAGTTGGCTATGTAGCAAGTGTTCCCACCTTTACTCAACAACCAGCAGTAGTCAATGGAGCAAGTGAATTGCTATTAGAGATTTTTGGAGAAAACGGCAAACATGCTCGTTCAGCAGTAGGAATGGCAGTACTTCCTTTGAACTCTTCTGTTGAAATAGAACTAACAGTTGAAGTTGAATAACGGAATGGCAATTATATGAGAATATTAATTATTCCTGCTCGCGGAGGAAGTAAAGGAATTCACAAGAAAAATCTGCAAACTGTTAATGGTATTTCATTAATTGAAAGAAGTATAAAATCAGCACTACAGGCAGAAATAGATGTAATAATTTTATCTACCGATGACCAAGAGATTAAGAAGATTGGCACAAAATATCCCGTGGTGATACATGATCGAAGTGAAACGACGTCTAGTGATACTTCTTCAACAGAATCAGTGATTTTGGAAGTAATCTCGCAATATGAATCCCTATGGCCAATAAATGCTACGATTGGGTTTTGTCAAGTGACATCTCCTTTTGTTGAACCAAACACTTTAAACGAATGTTTTTCTCTAGCCAAAAAAGGCTTTTCTTCATTTAGTGCTAAAGAATTTCATGGATTCATATGGGAAAAAAAAGAAACCTGGTACCCGGTAGATCATCCAGCTGATTTTCGTCCCAGAAGACAAGATTTAAATTCAAAATTTATTGAGACTGGAGCTATTTATTGTTTTCCTTTAGAAAATTTTAAAGAAAAAAAATATAGAATTTGTTCAGAGCCTTATCCAGTACTAGTGAATAATATCCAAAGTATTGAAATCGATAATTTAAATGAACTAAAGTTAGCTAATCTTATTGCCACCCAGCATGAAGTAACCAATCTAGATCATTTGAAAAATCAAAAGTTACCAAAAATTATTTTCACTGACTTTGATGGCTGCTTAACAGACGACAAAGTGAAAGTGAACATGTTTGGCAAGGAAAGTGTGATAGCTAATAGAAAAGATGGACTAGCTGTTAAACGTCTAAAAAAATTTGGAATAGAAGTTGTCATAGCAACCATGGAAAAAAATGTAGTTGTTGAAACTAGAGCTAAGAAAATGAAGGTTGAAGCCTTAAGAGGCCTAGAAGACAAGGTTTCAGCTATATCTCAATATTTAGAATCAAAACAATTAAATTGGTCAGATATTTGGTATGTAGGAAACGATGTTAACGATCTAGGCCCAATTGAGAAAGCAGCCCTTTCTTTGTGTCCACTTGATGCTTCTCCAGAGGTATTTAGTAAGGCTTCGATAGTGTTATCTAGACGCGGTGGCGAAGGAGTCCTTGCCGAAATAGCTTCTAGGTTGGAGAGTAATCAATCATGAGTATTAAACCTGTGAAGATGGGTAACCGACTAGTTGGCCCAGGCCAACCCTGCTATGTGATTGCTGAAATTGGGATAAATCACAATGGTGACTTAGATATTGCTAAAAAACTAATTCAAATGTCTGCTGAAAATGGATGCGATGCAGTTAAATTTCAAAAAAGAACCCCAGAGCTATGTGTTCCACTAGATCAAAGAGAAGTCATGCGCGATACCCCATGGGGACGTATGACTTACATGGATTATCGATACAAAGTCGAATTTGATGAAAAACAATATCAAGAGCTAGCTGATTTTGCTCACAAATTTAATGTTCACTTGTTTGCTTCACCTTGGGATGTGGACAGTGTTGATTTTCTAGTAAAAATGAATCATCCAGTTATAAAAATACCTTCAGCATCAATTACCGATATTGAATTGTTACAAAAAATAGCTAAAACTGGAATTCCAGTCATTATGTCAACAGGAATGTCAACTATCGAACAAATCGATAAGGCAGTATCAGTTTTGAATAAAGATAATTTATTAATAGCCCACTCCACAAGTGCTTATCCTTGTGATCCTAATGAATTAAACCTTCGAATGATTCCAGTACTCGAGAACAGATATCAAGTGCCTATTGGCTACTCAGGACATGAAACAGGAATTCAAACAAGTGTTGCCGCAGTTACCTTGGGTGCTTGTTTTGTAGAAAGACACGTAACTTTAGATAGAGCAATGTGGGGTAGTGATCAATCAGCATCAGTTGAGCCCCAAGGAGTTCAAAGGCTCGTAAGAGACATTAGAACTGTGGAATTAGCGCTTGGCGATGGAGTAAAAAAGGTTTATGAAAGTGAACTTAAACCAATGTCTAGATTACGAAAAAATAGTTAATTTAACTTGCTCTTTTTTCTAAACGACTTAAATCTAAAATCAGTACTGCTCTAGGTTCTAATTTTATCCATTGTCTTTGTACAAAATCTGCTAAAGCCTTATTAACTGTTTCTCTAGATGCTCCAACCAGTTGGGCAAGTTCTTCTTGAGTTAAATCATGTTCAACATAGAAACCATCAGACTTTTTTTCACCAAATTTTTGATTTAGCTCAATAAGTGCTTTTGCAACTCTTCCTGGCACATCAGAAAAAACTAAATCAGATAAGTTTTCATTTGTTCTTCTTAATCTTTGAGATAAAGCTTTTAAGAGGGCTTCTGCAACGCCAGGTCTTCCCGTTAACCAGGGTCTTAGAGATTCATGTCCTAGTCCAAGCAAAGTTGCTTCAGTTAGCGCTGTTGCGGTTGAAGTTCTTGGCCCAGGGTCAAAAAGGGAAAGTTCCCCAAACATTTCACCTGGGCCTAGAACTGCTAGTAAGCTTTCTCGGCCATCTGTAGAAGAAGTACCAAGTTTTATTTTTCCATCCAAAATTACATATAAGCGATCTCCTGCATCGCCTTCAGAAAACACAATTTTTCCTCTTTGGAAATCTATTTGAACCATAGATTCTCTAAGTGCCACAGATGCTTCATCATCTAATGCCAAAAAAAGTGGGGCTTGTTTGACGACGTCTTCCATAAGTCCCCTTCGGCTAGTCATCTTTATTCTAGTTGACATCAACTCCCAGACATATATTCGTCCCCATCAGGGGATAATCTTTAATCATGGCCAAGCGAGAATTGCAATCTGATGCAGAATTAAAGTTGCAGTCCAAAAAAATATACACAATTCTAAATAAACTTTATCCAAATGCTCACTGCGAACTAGATTTCAAGAATCCATTACAACTTTTAGTTGCCACAATTTTAGCAGCCCAATGTACCGATAAAAGAGTAAATATGGTTACCCCAGCATTATTTAAAAAATATAAAAAAGTAGAAGATTTTGCGGATGCTAAAAACAGTGAATTAGAAAAATTAATTAAATCAACTGGTTTTTACAAAAATAAAGCAAAAAGTATCATTGCTATGGCGAACAAAGTATGCAGTGATTTTGACAGCAAAATTCCTAATAATTTGGAAGATTTAGTCTCCTTACCAGGAGTGGGAAGAAAAACTGCAAACGTTGTGCTTGGTAATTCCTTTGGAATTCCTGGCATCACTGTTGATACTCATTTTGGGAGATTAAGTAGAAGATTTGGTTGGACTAAAGAAACAGATCCAGTGAAAGTTGAATTTGCAATTCAAGAAATTTTTCCACCAAAATATTGGACGCATTTAAGCCAGCTAGTTGTGTGGCATGGACGAAGAAGGTGTCATGCTAGAAAACCAGCGTGTGGAGCTTGTCCATTGAGTCAATTATGCCCTTCATTTGGAGAGGGTCCAAAAGATCCTGAAATTGCTGAAAAACTAGTTAAAAAAGACTCAGATTTTAGATAAGTTATAAACACATGAATATTCTAGATATTTTTATTGCTGCTTCCTTTATTGTTTTTGCCTGGATTGGTTTTCGAAGAGGAATCTTACGAACGATTTTAAGTATTGTTGGACTTTTTGTGGGTGGCGCATTTTCAGTTTATGCCACTCCAAGTATTAAAGCCTTATTAGAAAATACTCCCTTTTCATTTATTCCAAGCTTTGGCTTGGCAAGCATTATTTTAGGAGCATCTCTTGGAATGTTTCTTTTTGGAATTTTAGGCGGATTTCTAAGAGTTATATTATTGCCTTTCCCAATTTTAAAAATATTAGATTCACTTATTGGTTTAGCTTTAGCTTTAATTACTGTGATTACAGTTATTTGGACATTTACTTCTGCTGCCACAATAATTCCCAATAAGACATTAAATAATGCAATAAAGAGTTCCAAAATTATTTATGAAATAGATAAATATCTTCCTGATAGCACCAAGGGAATTGCTAACAAAATTCAAGAAACAATTTCAAAGTCTCCCTTACAAAATGTGTTTAAAAGTCTAGTTGAATCACGTATCGCACCAGTAGATATTGTTTCTGATATAGCACTAAGTGATGAAGTTAAAAAATCTATTGCTTCAACTGTAAGAATCGATGGAATCGCTCCAAGTTGTTCAGCAGCTATGACTGGTACTGGTTTCGTGGTATCAAATGAACATGTGTTAACTAACGCACATGTGGTGGCAGGTATGGAAGAACCAGTGATTTCAATTTCTGGAACCAATATTCAACTTGGTGGAAAAATTGTTGCTATGGATAGGAAAGTTGATATAGCTGTTATATATGTTCCTGGATTAAATGCTAAACCATTAACTTTTATAGGACCTCCAACTACAAAAGAAATAGGATTTGTTACTGGGTATCCAAATGGGGGATCGCTTACAACAACAACAGTTTCCATTGCTTCAGAATTTGAAGCAATAGGAACAGATATAGATGGTAAAGGTGAAGTTATCCGAGAAGTAATTGTCTTTGGTGGCAAAATAAGTCCAGGAAACTCAGGGGGACCTCTATTTAATCAACAAGGCCAAGTTCTTGGTCTAGTTTTTGCAGCAGATGCAACAAATGATCAAACTGGCTACGCCTTAGCACCAGATGAATTAACACAATTTGTAAGTGATGCTTCAAATAAATTTAACGAAATTAGTTCTGGAGAATGCGCCCAGGCACGATAAACCTAAGTTTAAGATTTTTTAGAATTTATATTATCCTTTAAGTATTTTGAAGTTTCCTTGCCGATTCTTGAAGCATCCCCAATTCCTTTAATTTTACGAAAAGATCTAAAGGATAAAAAGAATAGAATTAAAGCTAATAGAATCATTATTCCTGCAACCATTAAAAACGATAGCCAACCCGGAATCCCTATTTGAATAAAACCATAAGCCAAAGCGATAAGTAAAAATAAAACAGAAACTACAATCAAAATAAAACCAAGAATTATGTAACCTATTCCAAAGCCAAGTCTTTTTAATGAATTTGTCAGACTTGTTTTTGCTATTTCAATTTCATTTTTAATAATTGAAAATAAATCTTCGACAGAGCTAAAAATTAATCTAAAAATCGAGTTACTTGAATCTTTTTTCATATTTTCCACTTCATTCTTCAATTATCGCACACGAGGAAGATTGAACATTTTCCAACTAGGAATCTAATCTTCACTGCTATTACTTGCTAAGCCCTGTCCGATTAGATTCATCACAGTTGGATCAGCCAAGGTCGTGACATCACCAAGAGACCTATTTTCTGCAACATCTCGAAGAAGTCTTCTCATGATTTTTCCGGAACGTGTTTTGGGCAATTCAGCCACAATCAAAATCTTCTTAGGCTTTGCAATTGCCCCTATTTCTTTAGCAACATGGTTTCTTAATTCTTGAACGGTTTCATGTCCTTCTTCTGAGCCTTGTCGAAGAATTACAAATGCCACAATTGCTTGCCCGGTTAATTCATCATTTGCTCCAACTACTGCAGCTTCTGCAACCATTGGATTAGAAACTAAAGCACTTTCAACTTCTGTCGTAGAAATGCGATGCCCTGAAATATTCATCACATCATCTACTCGACCAAGTAACCACAAACAACCATCGTTATCTAATTTTGCGCCATCACCAGCAAAATATTTCCCTGGAAATCTTGACCAATAAGTTTCCTTAAATCTTTCAGGATCTCCCCAAATACCACGTAACATACTTGGCCAAGGTTCGCTAAGAGCTAAATAACCACCATGACCATTGCCAACTGCAATTCCTTCTTCATTTAAAACTTCAGCATTTATTCCTGGAAGTGGTTTCATGGCTGAACCTGGTTTGCAATTAGAAACCCCTGGCAGGGGTGAAATCATGATTGCGCCAGTTTCAGTTTGCCACCAAGTGTCAACAATGGGAGTTTTATTGGAACCAATGTGTTCTCGATACCAAATCCAAGCTTCAGGATTAATGGGTTCTCCAACTGAACCTAAAACCCTTAAAGAAGTTAAATCAAATTTGGCAGGAATATCATCGCCCCACTTCATAAATGTTCTAATCGCTGTAGGAGCGGTGTAAAGAATAGTTATTTTATATTTTTGAATTAATTCCCAAAATCTTCCCTTATGTGGAGTATCGGGAGTTCCTTCATACATTAATTGTGTTGCTCTATTTGCTAAAGGTCCATAAACCACATAAGAATGCCCAGTAATCCAACCCACATCTGCAGTACACCAATAAATATCTGTATCAGGTTTTAAATCAAAAACATTAAAATGAGTGAAAGCACTTTGCGTTAAATAACCACCACTAGTGTGTAAGATTCCTTTGGGTTTTCCAGTTGTTCCTGAGGTGTATAAAATAAATAACGGTGTTTCAGAATCAAAGCTTTCTGGTTTATGTGTTGTTGATTGTTTATCAACTATTTCATGCCACCAAACATCTTTATTGCTATCCCAAGTAATTTCATTGTTAGTTCTCTTTACTACTAAGACTTTTTCCACAGTTGGAGTTTGTTTAACCGCTTCATCAACTGCCGGTTTTAAAGGTAGTACACTTCCTTTTCTGTTTCCACCATCTGCTGTGATCACTAATTTAGCTTTCGCATCATCAATTCGAGACCTTAAAGCTTCGGCTGAAAAACCACCAAACACCACAGAATGAATGGCACCAATTCGAGCACAAGCAAGCATGGCAAATGCTGCTTCTGGGATCATTGGTAAATAAATTGCTACCCGATCACCAAATCCAACTCCTAATTCAATGAGCGCATTTGTGGTTTTGCAAACTTCATCTTGTAATTCTTGGTAGGTAATAGTTCTGGTATCACCTGGTTCACCTTCAAAATAGATTGCTACTTGTTGGCCATGACCTGCTTCCACATGTCGATCAACACAGTTATAGGAAACATTGAGTTGTCCATCAATAAACCATTTTGCAAATGGAGCATCTGACCAATCTAGGGTCTTTGACCATGGTTTAGTCCAGTTAAGTCTTAAGGCTTGTTTTTCCCAAAATTTAAGTCGATCATTATTTGCTTGTGTATACATTTCTGGTTTCGCATTGGCTCTTGAACTAAAGCTTGAATCTGGGGGATAAACCCTTGATTCACTGGCTAAATTTTCTAATGCGTCATTGGTCATAATGCTTTATTCCACCAGCAAGAAGCCACTTTAGGCAATAGGGTTCACTAATTTGTGCTTGAAAATTTCTAATTAGACCCAAAGTTATCCACAGATACCGTATTTAGGTTTGAAATTTATGATTCAAATTTGTTCTAATAATAAAACCTAGCTAGTGATTTTTTTGTGAGGATAAATTATATTGAGTACTAATTTTTCCTATCACGAATCTGAATTCTTTGATTATGCAATTGAGAGTGAACTTGGGATACTAGAAAATTTAGTAAAAAATGATAATGTAACGGATATATTAGTTAATGGTCATTCCCAAATATGGGTTGATAAAGGAAAAGGTTTAGAAAAAACTAATTTAACATTTATAAGTGAAGAAAATTTAAGAAATTTTGCTCAAAAATTGGCACTAGCTAATAATAAACGATTAGATCAATCATCACCCTATGTGGATATTTTATTAGAAAATAATATTAGAATGCATGCCATTTTGTCTCCGCTTGCAAATCCTGGCACCATAATTTCGTTAAGAGTGCATAGAGAAAAAGTTTATACATTGTTAGATTTAGTAAATTTAAAAACTATCAAAAAATTGCAAAAAGAATTCTTAGAAGAATTAATTCTTAAACAAAAATCATTTGTCATAAGTGGGGGAACAGGCTCTGGGAAAACTACTCTTCTAAATTCTCTCTTAAGTCTGGTTCCCTTAAATCAAAGAATCATAATTGTAGAAGATTCTAAAGAACTTAAACCCGATCATCCACATGTTATTTCCTTATCTGCGAGATCTCCCAATATTGAAGGAAAGGGTGAAATAACTTTAAGGGATTTAATTAAACAAACATTGAGAATGAGGGCAGATCGATTAGTCGTTGGTGAAGTTAGAGGAAATGAGGTCATTGATTGGTTGGCAGCACTAAATACTGGCCACAAAGGAGGTTGTGGAACTATTCACGCCAATTCAATTTATGAGGTGGTGTCCAGATTTGAAAACCTTGGTTTAAATGCCGGGTTTAGCTTGACTGCAATACATGCACAACTAAAAAACACTATCCAATATGTAATTCAGCTAGATCAGGATTTACAAGGCCAAAGAGAGATTAAAGACATAGGTGAATTATTCATAAATGACCAAGGTGTAAACGAAGTAAGACCACTCAAAATATGAATAAATTATTGATTGCAATGATTTGCTTATTACTTGTAAATAATTTTAGAAACTTAAAAATAGTGAGAAAGAAAATTAAATCTAATGCAATACCTATTGATGAGAATTGGATTGAGGAAATAGTTAATGGTATAACTAACGGATTGGTGCCAAGAATACATTTAAGTAAAATGTGTGATGAAAATAATTTAATAAACACAAACTTTGCAAGCTTAAATGGAAATTCGATTACTGAGGCAATCAAATTAGATTTACCTAACGATTTCGTTGCAGATAGCTTTGCCAATGTTTGGCAAATTTGTGAAGAAAACGGTGCAGCACTCTCCCCGGCTTTAATCCAATTTAGTCAACAACTTCGAACACAAAAAGAATTAACTGCTGAACTATCAGGATCTTTAGCTGGTGCAAAATTAAGTGCTTGGGTCTTAGCCTTCTTACCATTATTTGGAGTAGTTCTTGCAGGATTTTTAGGTGTGAATTCAATTAAATGGATACAAACTTCACAGTATGGAAAACTAACTTTTATCTCAGCCCTAATTTTAGAACTGCTAGGAATTATTTGGGTTAAAAGTATTACTCAAAGAATCACAAGACTAATATGACTTTAATTTTAATCTTTTGTATTTTTGTTATCTGGAAAGGCAATTATTTAATAAGTGCAACCCAATTATTATTACAAAGAAGAATTCCTAGACCAAAGCAATTTGAAATAAAAAGTACTAATTCTAAAATTCAACAAACCAGTGTTGTTATTTTGAGTGAATTATTAAGTGCCGGATTTGATCCGTTAAGTGCTGTGAAAAGTGCTATTAAAATAGTTCCACTAAATGAACAGTCAAAATACTTGAATTTATTAGACGAAAGTGGGCTTGAATCTAGTTCAGATTTCTTGAGTCAATCCATCAAACTGGTCTTAAAAAGCTCTACCTCAGGATCCAAAATTGCCGAAAGTTTATTAACAAATTTACAAACCTGGCAAAGAACTCAAAAGAATCAAGTTATGCAAGAAATAAAAAAAGCAGAAGTATGGCTCTTAGGACCCTTGGGTTTATGTTTCCTGCCCACCTTCATGTTGATAGCAGTGGTGCCCTTAATTGGTTCCTTGATATCTGGATTTATGGCCTAATTATGCACATAAAAAAGTTATCCCCGGCTTAATGCATTTCTTAAAATGAGAAATCAAAATTGAGGCATTCTATAAATCCCCACTCATCAAATGATGATCTATTTGGAAAGGAAGGCAAATTGAAATATCTTCATATTTTTATCAACGATCAACGTGGTTTAGCCACTGCTGAATATGCAGTTGCAACAGTTGCAGCATGTGGATTCGGTGGTGTTTTATTAAAAATTTTAGGCAGTGCAGCTGTATCTGATTTATTAACAGAATTAATTCGACGTGGTCTCGGATTGGTGATGTAGGAAATATATGTTTAAAAAATTGCGGCACAAATTATTTTCTTCCCCGAACTCTAATTTGTGTCGCATGCACGATGAATCTGGAGCCGTCACCGCCGAAGCAGCAGTGGCTTCACTTTCAATTGCAACACTAATTGGTGCTTGTTTATCTGTGCTAGTTATTATTCATGCCCACTTCACAGTTTTTGAAGCAGCTCGAACGGGATCCAGAATGATTGCTAGGGGAGAAAGTGAACAAGTTGTTTATGAAAAAATTAACGATCTAGCACCTATGGCCCAAACTTATATTGATTACGGTTTTGATTCGGTGACAGTTTGGGTAAATCTTCAACCAATCGGAGTGGTCTCTTGGCTCCAAACAACGGTTAGTTCTCATTCAACATCTGGTTTGGAATAAATGAATAATAATGAAAAAGGTTTTGCCACTATTTTTTCTCTTTCATTGTCTTTAATCTTTATTAGCTTTATTGGTGCTTTTTTGATTAGTGCATCTTTTATAAAACATAAATACATAGCCGAAAATGCTGCCGAAAAAGCTGCTTTAATAGCACTTAGTACTCAGAACTGCTTGAGGGCTGAAGATATTGCTTTAAAAAATAATGCCATAATTATCAATTGTGAATTAAGTCAAGATTCAGCCCATGTTGAAACTTATGTCAGTTTTAATAATTCTCAGAGAACAATTTTACAAAAATTTGGATTTCAAAACGAGGGCATCATAGGCATTGCAAGATCTGGTTGGTAAATGGTAATTTGTGATTAATGAATGAAATTATTTTAACATTTGCTTTCTTCATCGCAGCTGTTTTGTACTCTTCGGTCGGTCACGCCGGCGCCTCGGGCTATACAGCTGTTATGGCATTAGCCGGTATCGCTTCCTCTACTTTACGCCCAACTGCATTAGCGTTAAACATTTTGGTTTCAAGTATTGTCACATATCGATTTGGCAAAGTCGGATTAATAAAATGGAAAACACTCCTACCTTTTATTGTTGCTTCTATTCCAATGGCATTTATTGGTGGAACTATTGATTTAGCTGAGGAAATCTATCGCCATATTTTGGGTGTAGTTTTATTATTTGCTTCTATAAGATTATTTCAAACCGCAAATAATTCTAAACTTTCATTAGATTTCTTAAAAAATATTTCTATCCCCCTATCTCTGCTAATTGGTGGAAGTATTGGTTTGCTTTCTGGATTAACTGGTACAGGTGGGGGAATTTTCTTAACACCTTTATTACTTTTCTCAGGTTTGGCGGGTCCAAGAACTGCTGGTGGCTTATCAGCTGCCTTTATTTTAGTTAATTCCATTTCTGGACTGTTAGGTAATTATTCTGCGATTCAAAACATTCCAAGCACCCTTCCTTTCTACCTGGCAGCTGTTGGAGTTGGTGGCTTTTTAGGATCTGGTTTAGGAACAAAAAAATTGGGATCTCCTGCATTAAAACGAGCCTTAGGAGTTGTTTTGGTAGTAGCAGGCCTTAAACTTGTTTTTCTATGAAAGTATCAATAAAATTTTTTGCCTCAGCAAAGCAAGCAGCTGGTGTTGATAATAAAAGTTTCAATGTAAATAGTGCAGAAGAATTAGTGACTGAAATTAGGATTTTGGGTGGAGAGAAATTAATAAGAATTATTGAATCATCTCCAGTATTAAACAATGGAAAACGAGTAAATATTTTTAAGGATTTTGAATTAAAAGATAATCTTTATTTGGAAGTACTCCCACCATTTGCTGGTGGTTAAATCAAGGGGAATTAACCCATTCATCTGTACCATCTGCAAAGTATTGATGTTTCCAGATAGGAGCATTGCTTTTAATTGATTCCACTAAAGCGCGACAAGCATTAAGGGATTCATCTCTATGAGCGCTAGCTGCTGCCACAATAAATGCAATATCACCGATTTCTAAATTTCCCACCCGGTGCAAAGTTGCAAGAGTGACTTCAGGAAAAAGTTTAGAAATAATACTTGTCAATTCATAAATTTGTTTAGAAACATCGGGATGAGCTTCATACACTAACTTTGTCACATTTTTGTTTTCATCATGATTTCGAACGCGTCCAACAAATGTCACATCAGCACCATGTGATTTATCTAAAACTAACTTGGTTACCTCTTCAGCAACAATTGGCTTATCTGTTATTTCAGCTATTTTTATATTCATTTTGTCCTGGATCGGGTGAATACTGGATTGCTTGCCCATCTCTTGCAAAACCAAGTAAAGTCAAATTAAATTCTCTTGCTGTCTCTACTGCTAAAGAAGTGGGGGCAGAAACTGAAACCATCGCAGAAATTCCTGCAGCAACTGCTTTTTGAACTATTTCAAAACCGCCACGACCCGAAATTGCTAGAGACCATTTTGATAAAGGTATTAAATCTTGCATCAAAGCCCAACCAATAACTTTATCTACCGCATTATGTCGCCCAACATCTTCTCTTATTACTTTAAAATTTCCATTTTCATCAAATAGGGCAGCAGCATGTAGGCCACCTGTTTTATCAAAAATAGTTTGTTTATCACGCATCTGCTCTGGCAACTTAGCTAGTTGATCATTTTCTAGATTAGGAATTTCTAATTGGTGACACCCTCTGTTTTTTAAATCATCAATTTGATCTGTGCCACATATTCCACATGCACTAGAGATTGTGAATCGTCTTTCAATTTCCCTGGTCATAGCAGGAGCTGCAGCATGCAAATGGCAAATAACAATATTTTCACGTTCTCGTTCTGAAAGTTTGTGATCTTTGCAAGAAGTAATAGAGATCAAGTCGTCTCGATTGCGTAGTAATCCTTCACTCCATAAAAATCCTGCTGCTAATTCTAGATCATTGCCAGGGGTGCGCATTGTTATCGCAAGTCTTTTATCTTCTTTGCCATTTGAAATTCTAATTTCTAAAGGTTCTTCACTGACAATTTGATCAGTTTTAATTGTGTTTGTTGATGTTTTTTTTACTTGAAATCGGGTTACAGCATTTACGGCTGAATCTTTAGCCATATTAATTCTCTAAAAATTTATTTAGGATTAATCCAGTGACCATTTTTTCCACCATTTTTTTCTAATACTTTAACTTCAACAATATGAGAACTTGGATCTACTGATTTCACCATGTCAATTACTGTTAGCCCAGCAATACTGACAGCTGTTAAAGCTTCCATTTCTACACCAGTTCGATCATTTATTCTTACTTCGCTGGTGATTTCAATTAGATTGTTTGTGACAGCTACGTCAACTTCAATTCCATCAATTGCAATTGGGTGACACAGTGGAATTAATTCTGCAACTTTTTTACTAGCCATAATTCCCGCTAATCGAACAGTGGAAAACAGATCACCTTTTGGAAGATTATCTTTAGAAATTAGGTCAAGAACCTCATCTGAAACACTGACCTGACAAATAGCTTTGGCAGTTCTTAAGGTTTCTTCTTTAGCACTCACATCAACCATGTGGGCCGAACCTTGATTAGTTAGATGGGAGAACTTGTTAGTCATTATCCTTTTCTTTCCATTGACTAACAGCATTTTCAATTTTTGTAATAAGTTCATGTAATTGTTCTTTAGAAACGTCCTTTTTTCCTGCGGCATAACCCAATAGAAAAGTAGTGAGTGGAGCAGCTTTTCTTTCTATATTATGAGCAACTTCTCTAGTTAAATCTAAAATTTTATCGGTATCTAATATTTCTTTGTCGATACCAAGATTTTGGGCAACATTTTTTAGCCAACCATCGGTCATATCGACATCCCCTCTTAGTACTTTGGCAACATCTGCCCAAGTATCTAAATCCTGTATTACTGATTTATCTACAGGAATTTCAATTAAGTCCATCTTGCCTAGTAGTTGATTTAGTGAAACATTTACGCCACCGGATTCCTCTAAAGCCAATCTAAGTTCTGAACTTTTAACACAACTTGCCAATGGTTGACCAACTCCATCTGGCGTAACAAGCCATGCCCCATTCTTTACAGCCTTAGTACACAACTCTTTTACATACTCTCCAATAAATGGTTGATCTCCTGCCAACAATAAAACATATTCAGATTTCACATATTTTAATCCAGAAAAAACTCCTACTGCTGGACCACCATTTTGTGTCAGATCCTCAACCCATTGAACATTCTTAGAAGTTGATCTTTTCTTGCCCACCACAAATATTTTTTCAGTAGCATCCTTAATAACAATATTTAAAACTGTTTTATCTTGAATTTTAATTTCTAATTTGTCAACACCAGAGAGTCTAGTTGAATTTCCACCTGCAACAATAATTGTTTCAATTTCTTTTATATCAGGCATGCAAAGGTATTTAACTTTTTTGTAAGATTTGAAAAGCTAATGTTATTTCTTCGGGGAACTCTTCTTCATTTTTTTCTAAATAAGTTGTAAATTCATTTAGCATTTTAGGTGTCCAAAATTGTTTAAAATGTAAGGCTAATTTTTCAGGACGATTTTTGCTACCAGGCATGTTTAAAGATATTTGTTTACTCATGCGAATTAAAGCTGATAAATCCATTTAAATTTAAACTTACTGACTAACAATTGCTTCTTGATTTATTAACAATGATTCAGGTCCACGAGTGCTAGGTCGACATTCCACTGCAGTTACTTTGTATTCAGGACAATTTGTTGCCCAGTCAGAAAATTCAGTTGTAATAACATTTGCACCACTAACTGGATAGTGGAAAGTTGTATAGACAACTCCAGCTGGCACTCGTGTAGAAATTTTAGCTTTTAGTACTGTTTCCCCAACTCGACTTTGTAAATGAACCCACGTGTCATCAGAGATGCCACGAGCTTGAGCGTCTGCTTCATGAATTTCTAAGATATCTTCTGGATACCACTCGACATTCGCAGTTCTTCTAGTTTGAGCTCCCACGTTGTATTGGGAAAGAATGCGTCCGGTGGTTAAAAGTAGTGGGAATTTTCTATTAGTTTTTTCTTCAGTTGGAACATAGGGAGTTTCAACAAAGTTTCCTTTGCCGCGCACAAATTGATCCACGTGCATGATGGGGGTGCCTAGAGGAGCTTTTTCATTACATGGCCATTGCACAGAGCCAACTTCATCTAAATGTTTGAAACTTACTCCTGCAAATGTTGGGGTTACTGCAGCTATTTCATCCATTATTTGTGCTGCGTTTTCATATTTCATTTCATAACCCATGGCAGTAGCTAAGTCACAAGTTGCTTCCCATTCGGCTTTACCAGTTTTTGTTTCCATTACTGGTCTAACTCGATTTATTCTTCTTTCGGCATTTGTGAATGTGCCATCTTTTTCTAAGAAGGAAGTACCAGGTAAAAATACGTGTGCAAATTGTGCTGTTTCATTAACAAACAAATCTTGCACAATAACCATTTCCATTGAAGCTAACGCTTCTTTAACATGCTTTACGTTTGGATCAGATTGCGCAATATCTTCGCCTTGAATATAAATTCCTTTAAATTCTCCAGCAATTGCTGCATCTAACATGTTTGGAATTCTTAATCCAGGTTCTGATTGCATTTGGGTATTCCACATAGATTCGAATAATTCTTTAACTGAATCATCACCAACATGTCTGTAACCAGAATATTCATGTGGGAAAGATCCCATGTCACAAGAACCTTGCACATTGTTTTGTCCACGTAGTGGATTTACTCCAACACCTTCGCGACCAATGTTTCCAGTAACCATTGCAAGATTAGTCATTC
>CALBND010000094.1 GCA_937896305.1 uncultured Actinomycetes bacterium | reverse complement strand
GGCATATCGTGGGTGATCCAAAAGGATTTATCAACACCAAAAGAGAAACTCCAACTCGTCGTCCAGTTGATTTACGTTTGATGGATTGGCAAGAAGTGTATGAACCATTTGATGCCAACAAATTAAGAAGTCAGGCTGGCCGTTGTATGGATTGTGGTATTCCGTTTTGCCATAACGGATGTCCATTAGGCAATCTGATTCCAGAATGGAATGACCTGGTATTTCGAGATGATTGGAAAGAAGCATCAGAAAGACTGCATGCTACAAACAATTTTCCTGAATTCACAGGTCGACTATGTCCAGCACCATGCGAAGCAGCGTGTGTTGTTGCAATCAATCAAGATGCTGTAACAATTAAACAAATTGAAGTTGAAATCGCTGATAAAGCTTGGGATAAGGGTTTTATTAATCCACAACCGCCATCAAGGTTAAGTGGGAAAACAATCGCAGTTATTGGTTCAGGTCCAGCAGGATTAGCTGCAGCTCAACAGCTTGCACGAGCAGGACACACTGTTGCAATCTATGAAAGAGCTGACAAATTAGGTGGATTACTTAGATATGGCATACCAGAATTCAAAATGGAAAAAATCCATGTCGATAAACGCCTAGAACAATTAGAAGCAGAAGGTATTAAGTTCAGATCTGGAGTTGAGGTTGGAATCGATATTGATGCCAATGAATTGCGTAAGAAATATGATGCAGTTGTGATTGCCGTTGGAGCAACAGCATGGCGTGATTTACCTGTTCCAGGACGAGAACTAAAAGGAATTTATCAAGCTATGGAATATTTACCTCCAGCAAATAAAGTGGCCTTAGGTGAAATAGCGATCTCGCCGTTAGATGCAAAAGATAAAGAAGTAGTAATTATTGGTGGTGGTGACACCGGTGCAGATTGTCTTGGCACAGCACATCGCCAAGGAGCAAAGAAAGTAACCCAGTTAGAAATATTGCCTTTGCCTTCAACTTTAAGACCAGAAGATCAACCATGGCCAATGTTTCCCATGACTTATCGAGTAACAAGTGCTCACGAAGAAGGTGGAGAAAGAATTTTTAGTGTCAACACACAAAAATTTGTTGGCAAAGATGGCAATTTGACTGGCTTAGATTTGATTGAAGTTGAGTTAAAAAATGGAAAATTTGAACCAACACTAGGTAGTGAAAAACATATATCTGCTGATTTGGTCTTACTAGCTCTTGGTTTTGTGGGACCAGAAAAAGCAGCATTTATTTCACAACTGAAATTAGAGTTAGATCAAAAAGGAAACATTGCTAGAAATGAAAAGTTTGAAACAAATATTGAAGGTGTATTTGTTTGCGGTGACGCAGGCAGAGGGCAATCCCTAATTGTTTGGGCAATAGCAGAAGGTAGGTCAGCAGCAGCAGCTGTTGACAACTTCTTGTTAGGAGAAACAAATCTTCCCTCACCAGTTGAAACAACTTCAACACCGTTGAAAATTTAATAAGTCAAACAGATAGAATATAAATATGCGTAGAGCCAAAATAATTGCCACACTTGGACCTGCCACCGATGACATTAATATCATAGAAAATTTGATCAAGTCTGGTATGAATGTTGCTAGATTGAACATGTCTCATGGCGATCATAATGATCACAAAAGACGATTAGATTTAGTAAGAACAGCTGCCAAAAAATTAAGTTTAGAAATTGCTGTACTAGTTGATTTACAAGGACCTAAAATTCGATGTGGCACATTTTTGGATGGGGCTGTTGAGCTAATTGATGGGCAAAAATTTACTATCACAATTGATAAAGTCGATGGAAATATTGATCAAGTCTCAACTACCTATCAAGGACTTATTACAGATGTTAAATCTGGGGACCCAATTCTAATTGATGATGGAAAAATTCGACTTAAAGTTGAATCGGTTGAAGGTAAATATGTTCACACCACTGTGATTGAAGGTGGAAAGATATCGAATCATAAAGGAATAAATCTGCCCGGAGTAGCAGTAAATATCCCAGCCATGTCTGGCAAGGATGAAAAAGATTTAATTTGGGCATTAGAAAATGATTGTGATTTGATAGCTCTTTCTTTTGTAAGAGACTCTAAAGATATTGAACTTGTGCACAGTATTATGGATAAATTTGGTAAGAAATTGCCGGTAATAGCCAAAATTGAAAAACCCCAAGCGGTGGCTAACTTGGATAATATTTTGCGATCATTTGATGCCATCATGATCGCTCGAGGGGATTTAGGTGTTGAGCTACCCCTTGAAGAAGTTCCGATTGTTCAAAAAAGAGCCATTCAAAGTGCCAGACAAGTGGGTAAACCTGTCATTGTTGCTACTCAAATGATGGAATCTATGATTAGCGCTTCTCGTCCGACTAGAGCTGAAACTAGTGACGTCGCAAACGCTGTACTAGATGGTGCAGATGCTTTGATGCTTAGTGGTGAAACAAGTGTGGGAAATGATCCAGCGCTAGTTGTGAAAACTATGGCAAGTGTTATCTCTCACGTTGAAGAAGTAGCACTTGAAACTTTGCCGAAACTAACTCTTGAAAACAAAGGCAGTACAGCTAGAGCTGTTACGACTGCAGCAGTTGCGGTAGGAGCAGCCATCTCTGCAAAATATTTGATTGGATTTACCGAAACTGGTCGCAGTGCACGTTTAATGGCAAGACATCGTTCTCAAACACCAATTTTGGCTTTTGCCACTAATGTGAACGTGCAAAGACAGTTGGGAATGATTTGGGGTGTCCAAACTTTTCTGGCGAAAGAAGTAGAACATACCGATGAAATGGTCGCTCAAGTTGATGGATTTCTTACCGGTCACGATTTAGCAAAATATGGCGATCTTGTAGTTGTTGTGGCAGGTGTGCCTCCAGGTGTACCCGGAACAACAAATGGCATGCGAGTACATAAAGTTGGAACAGGTGCAGACGAAAGTTAATTTCATCTGCTAACCTAACTTTTAGTAAGACATCCTTTAAGACCGTCCCGTGAGGCGGAGAAGGAGGTCGAGAAGCACTATGGGTGCAAATTCTCGTAACTCTGTTCGAGTAGTTCTTGAATCGTCCGATATTTCCAGAGCATTATCTCGAATCGCTCACGAAATTTTAGAAAATAATAAGGGCAGTAAAGATCTCATAATTTTAGGTATTCCCTCAAGAGGAGTGCCACTTGCCAAACGAGTTGCGGAAAAAATTAATGAAATTGAAAACACCCATGTAGGTTTCGGTTCTCTTGATATAACAATGTTTAGAGACGATTTAAGACTTAGACCTCCAAGAGCACTTGCCCATACTGAAATTCCTGAAACAGGAATAGATCACAAAATAGTTGTTTTAGTAGATGATGTTTTATTCTCAGGTAGAACTATTAGAGCTGCCTTGGATGCTTTGAATGAATTAGGTAGACCAAAAATGGTGCAAGTTGCTGTCCTAGTTGATCGAGGTCATCGCGAACTGCCAATTAGAGCTGATTATGTTGGTAAAAATTTACCAACTTCATTGACTGAAAATGTGCAAGTGGTACTAAAAGATCTTGATGGACAAGAAGATCAGGTCACAATTTCGGTGGGGGATAAGTGAATAAACATTTAATTTCTGCCGCAGATTTGACCACCGAGGATGCAATTTTAGTACTTGATACTGCAAGGGAATTAGCCCAAATATCTGATCGTCCTATGAAAAAATTACCAACTCTACGAGGACGCACTGTGGTAAATCTATTTTTCGAAGACAGTACGCGAACAAGAATCTCATTTGAAGCAGCAGCCAAAAGACTCAGTGCAGATGTGATCAACTTCAGTGCTAAAGGATCAAGTGTTTCAAAAGGTGAAAGCCTTAAAGATACTGCCCAAACACTTCACGCTATGGGCGCTGATGCGGTTGTGATTAGACATGCAAGTTCTGGGGCACCTGAATTATTAGCAACAAAGAACTGGATTGATGCTGTGGTAATTAATGCAGGAGATGGCACACACGAACACCCCACCCAAGCATTACTTGATTGTTACACAATCAGGAAACATTTGAAGAATAATGATGGCAATTTAGCTGGATTAAAAATTGCAATCGTAGGAGATATTTTACATAGCAGGGTTGCTAGAAGTAATGCGATTTTGTTGAAAACTTTGGGCGCCACACCAATCATGGTTGCACCACCGACTTTGTTACCTGTTGGAATTGAGAATTGGCCTGGTGAATTTAGTTATAACTTAGAAGATGTTCTGTCAGAAATTGATGGAATAATAATGTTACGGGTACAACAAGAACGAATGAATGCAGCCTATTTTCCCACTGCCCGTGAATACTCTCGAAACTATGGTCTTACAAGTAATCGATTAGCAAAAATGAAACCAACAGCTTTAGTCATGCATCCTGGACCGATGAACAGAGGTATGGAAATAACTGCAGAAGTAGCCGATAGTAAAAACTCTGTCATCGTCGAACAAGTTGCCAATGGAGTAATAGTCAGAATGGCTGTTATGTATCTACTTCTTGGAGGAAGTGGCGAAATGGGTGAAAATAAATAATGAAGATTATTTTAAAAAATGGTTTGATTAAAGGTGAAAAGAATGCTGACATTCTCATTATCGATGAAAAGATTAATAAAATAGGTCCAGCTAATTCGATAATAGATACCGATGCAGAAGTTATTGACATCACCGGTTTAATCGTCTTGCCTGGATTAGTTGACTTGCACACCCATTTAAGAGAACCAGGTCGAGAAGACGCCGAAACTATTGCCACGGCAAGCGCAGCTGGTGCTAAAGGTGGATTCACTGCAGTTCATGCCATGGCTAATACTTTGCCGGTAGCAGACACAGCTGGAGTCGTGGAACAAGTTTGGAACTTAGGAAAACAAGTAGGACTATTAGATGTTTATCCGATTGGAGCAGTCACTGTTGGTTTGCAAGGTGAACAACTTGCAGAACTATCAGCTATGGCTGATTCAAAAGCAAGAGTAAGAATATTTAGTGATGATGGAAAGTGTGTTTCAGATCCTATTTTGATGAGACGAGCTTTGGAATATGTAAAAAGTTTTGACGGAGTTATTGCACAGCACGCACAAGATCCTAATTTAACAAAAAATGCACAAATGAATGAATCAGAACTTTCAGGTAAACTTGGATTAGTGGGTTGGCCTGCAGTTGCAGAAGAAGCCATCGTGGCACGAGATGTTTTATTAGCAGAACACGTCAATTCGAAACTACATATTTGTCATGCCTCAACTGCGGGAACTGTTGAAATAATTCGGTGGGCTAAGGAAAAGAATGTAAAAGTCACAGCCGAAGTTACTCCACATCACTTGTTTCTGGATGAAGAAAAAGTCTCTGGTTATGACGCAAAGTTTAAAGTAAATCCACCTTTACGAAAAATAAAAGATATTGAAGAATTGCGAAAAGCCCTCGCGCAAGGAACTATTGACGTTGTTGCCACCGATCATGCACCTCATCCAAGAGAAGATAAAGAAGGAGAATGGGATAACGCAGCTTTTGGAATGACTGGTTTGGAGACTGCACTATCTGTTGTTGCTACAGCCATGGTTGAAACCAATTTGATGACTTGGAAAGATGTGGCGAGGGTAATGAGTGAAAAACCTGCAGAGATTGGTCAATTAGCTGATCACGGCAGGCCGATTAAAGAAAACGAGATTGCAAATCTTTGCGTAGTTGATCCAAATATCTCGTGGAAAGTAAATGCTGAAGAAACGGAATCTTTGAGCACTAATAATCCTTTCAATGAGATAACTTTGAAAAGTAAAGTAGTTCACACAATATTTCGAGGAAAATTTAGTATGAAAAATGGGCAGGTTCAAAAGTGAATTTTAATCCAGCTGTATTGGTCTTAGAAGATGGAACGATTTATCGTGGACGTAGTTTTGGTGCTGTTGGTGAAACTTTCGGAGAAGCCGTTTTCACAACAGGGATGACTGGTTATCAGGAGACTTTGACTGATCCTTCTTATTATCAACAAATTGTTATTCAAACTGCACCTCATATCGGAAATACTGGAATAAATGATGAAGATGATGAATCAGATCAAATATGGGTTTCTGGTTATGTTGTTCGAGATCCATCACGTATCGCCTCTAACTGGAGATCAAAAAGATCTTTAAGTCAAGAATTACTATCACAAAAAATCGTCGGTATTGCAGGTATTGACACCAGGGCTTTAACTATTCATTTGCGTGACAAAGGAGCCATGCGGGCAGGAATTTTTTCTGACAATATAGGCAACAAGAATTTAGATTATTTTCTGGATAAAGTAAAAAATTCACCAGAAATGAAAGGTGCTGATCTTTGCGGAGCTGTTTCAACTAAGGAAAAATATATAGTTCCTGCCCTTGGACAAAAGAAATTTCAAGTAGCAGCCCTGGATTTGGGAATGAAGAATGCAATCTTACAAAGATTAACTAGTAGAGCAATTGAATTAATTGTTTTGCCTGCTAATTCCAGTGCTGATGAAATTTTAGAAGCAGGAATTGATGGAGTCTTTCTGAGTAATGGTCCAGGAGATCCAGCTACGGCAGGACATGCAATTTCGGTGACTCAAAAGGTTTTAGAAGAAAATAGGGCATTATTTGGTATTTGTTTTGGGAATCAAATTTTAGGAAGAGCTTTAGGATTTGATACCTACAAATTAACTTTTGGGCATCGAGGTATTAATCAACCGGTGATGGATAAAACAACTGGCAAAGTTGAAATCACCACCCATAATCATGGGTTTGCTGTTGATGCTCCCATTGATCAAATAACTCACACGGCATATGGCGATGTAGAGGTAAGCCATGTTTGTTTGAATGACAATGTTGTCGAAGGATTAAATGTAATAAATAGAAAAGCATTTAGTGTGCAATATCATCCAGAAGCTGCTGCAGGTCCACACGATGCAGATTATTTATTCGACCGATTCGTTTCAATGATGGAAAATAATCGTGCCTAAAAGAAAAGACATAAAAACTGTTTTAGTTATTGGCTCAGGTCCAATTGTTATCGGACAGGCATGTGAATTTGATTATTCGGGTACTCAAGCTTGTCGAGTGTTGAAAGAAGAGGGAATAAGAGTCGTGTTGCTAAATAGTAATCCAGCAACAATAATGACTGACCCAGAATTTGCTGATGCAACTTACGTTGAACCCATTACTACCGATATTTTAGAAAA
>CALBND010000093.1 GCA_937896305.1 uncultured Actinomycetes bacterium | reverse complement strand
CGATAAACTTGCAGAAATTGGCGGAGTTGAACTTGACGGACCATTTGCGTCAAGTTTGCAACCATATGAGCAGCCCGCCACAAAGGAAAATCGTGATAATTCAGTTCAAGCAATGAAACGCATGGCTGATTATGCAGCAGATAAAGGAATAAATTTAAACATTGAAATCGTTAACCGATATGAGAGCAATTTGATGAACACAGCAAAAGAGGGATTGCTTTATTTAGAAGAAGTTAACAAACCAAATGTTTATTTGCATCTTGACACCTATCACATGAATATTGAGGAAGATGGAATGGTTGATGGAGTGCTAGCAGCCGGAGATCGAATTGGCTATGTTCACATTGGAGAAAGCCATCGTGGATATCTAGGTACGGGAAATGTTGATTTTGATTCATTTTTTGGTGCTCTAAAGAAAATTAACTATTCCGGGCCAATTACTTTTGAGTCATTCTCTTCAGTCGTAGTTGATCCTGCCTTATCTAATGCTCTACGTATTTGGCGAAATTTATGGGATGACTCGCATGATTTGGCTGACAAAGCCCTTAAATTTATGAAACAAAGATACTTATAAATTTAATAAATCTTTAGATTTACATGAGGCTACTTTCAGGAACTCAACCAGAGATCTTTGCTTTAGGAGTCAGATAAGCACAAATTTCTTGCGTGTAGTCAAATTCGTTGTGTGGAGTTTTATCACAAAACCAGATTGGTTGAGTATTGATTCACAAAATATTGAATAGAAAGGAAAATAGTTCTTAAACAAAAACTATTTGATTTTAGAAAATTAATTAAATAGTGGTCTTAAGTGATCGTTTAAGAATACTCCATTAGGATCAAATTTTTTCCTAATTTTAATAAATTTATCAGCCATTGGGTAGCGCTCATATAATTGTTCTTTAGTTAAGAAATGCAATTTGCCCCAGTGCACACGTGCGTCGTATCTACCCAGTATCCGATCAACTTCTCTCAAATAGGGCCAGTAATCAACACCGGGCATTCCTGAAACTGAAACAACTAAAGACTCACGTTTGTAATTGGATGATAAGAAACCGTCTTCAGAGCCACAAGTTCTAATTTCTAGGGGGAAAATACTTAAAGGTAAATTCTTCAACATATATTCACGCATTTCATTAATGCAGTCAACAGCTCTTTCTAGGGGTATAAAATATTCAAGTTCATGAAAATTTGGTGAATAAACCATCGGATAAATTCGATAAGATCGATCAACTCGTCTTTTTGCAACATAAGAAACTTGTTCTGATTCTCTTGCTTCGTTGAAAACTTTCACATGACAAGTATCAGTTGCTTTTTCCCCAGGGGGCAGTTCAATGTTATATAGGGCAGCTGATTCTTCGCTGGGAAACCAGAAGAAAGAAAAGTTTCTATTTTTCTTAACTCTTTCGTGAAAGTTTATGATCACTTCAGAAAATGGTTCATGATCAATATGTTCACGTAATTTATATTTCTTGGTGACTTGCAATTCCATTCCCACCATTACCCCGAGCATGCCCACTGAAACTTGAGCGGCATTTAACAAATCAGGAGTTTTTTCATTTATTTCAATTACTTCACCAGTGCCACTAACAATTCGACACGATCTTAAAATTGATGAGAAACTACCAAATTCTGTTCCTGAACCATGCGTACCTGTTGAGATGGCACCAGCAATTCTTTGATCATCGATATCGCCTTGATTTCTCAGTGCTAATCCTTCTTCCCAAAGTGGTTCACCTAGTGCACTAATGGGTGTTCCCGAACCGACGAATGCTCTTTGTTTATAAGGATCAACAGATTTAATGCCACTAATTTTTGCTAAATCAAGTAACAATCCATCTGTTTGCACAATTGGGGTAAAAGAATGACCCGTAGCCATAACTCTTATGTTTTGTTTTTTTTCTAAAGCTTTCTTAACCGCTTTAACAACTTCTTTTTCATTTGCCGGCTGGGCATAACTTGCATAATCAAAAGTTTGGTTACCAACCCAGTTAGTCCAATTACCAGCCATGGCTTCAATCTAGCAATAAAAGGTATTAAATATGAAGAGTAAAATTAAAAAGTTAGGGTTTAATTCAATGAATTTAAATCAGATGTTTAAAAATTGTGAAATTATTTATGTTTTGGCAGCCGTAACTACAAAAAATAAAAATCTAATAGATAAAAAATTATTAGATAAAATGAGACCTAATTCATTGTTTATTTTAATGAGTAGCGGCAGTTGTAAATTTTAAGGATTTAATTAAACGAGTTAAAAAAGGTGATATATTTGTTGCAACAGATGTATTCCCTGAAGAACCTGTG
>CALBND010000092.1 GCA_937896305.1 uncultured Actinomycetes bacterium | reverse complement strand
CAGTGTCTAATCCAACACCAACCATAATTAGCAAGCTTGTGCCGCCAAATAAAAATCTATCTCCAACTCCAAGTGCCCCAAAAGCGATAAATGGAAGAACAGCAATGATGGTCAGGTAAGTTGAACCAGCAGCCATCAATCTTGATAACACATATTTCAAGTATTCAACGGTTGGATTTCCAGCACGAATTCCCGGTATAAACCCACCATATTTACGCATGTTTTCTGAAATTTCAACTGGATCAAATGTTATCGAAGAATAAAAATATGCAAAGAAAACAATTAATAAAGCGTATGTAGCTACATAAGGTATTTCTGTTCCGTTTTGGAAGTTTCTAGAAATCCATTGAGCCCAAGCACTTTGTGAAGCAGATAGTTGCACTAATAGTGAAGGAATGTAAAGCAATGAAGATGCGAAAATAACTGGGATAACACCAGCCATGTTAACTTTTAAAGGAATATAAGTTGAAGTGCCGCCATATGATTGTCGACCAACCATTCTCTTGGCATATTGAACTGGAATTCTTCTTTGTGCTTGTTCCACAAAAACTACTCCAGCAACAATTGCTACTCCAACAACTGTTGTTGCGGTGAAAGTAAATAAGCCATTAAGTGTAAATATTGCTGCGAACTGACTTGGTATGGAAGAAATAATTGAGGCAAAAATTAATAATGACATTCCATTACCAACACCACGTTGGGTAATTAATTCACCCATCCACATAACTAAAGCAGTTCCAGCAGTCATTGTTAACACCATTGTGATCATTACTGGCAAACTTTGATTTGGAATAATATCGTTTGGACATCCTCTTAATAATTGTCCAGGAGTTCTTGCTAAAGCCAAAATTGATGTTGCTTGTAATAAACCAAGTGCGATGGTGACATACCTGGTGTATTGAGTAATTGTGGATTGACCTGATTGGCCTTCCTTTTTCAACATTTCTAAACGAGGAATTACTACTGTCAAAAGTTGAATAATGATGGAAGCTGTGATGTAGGGCATGATGCCAAGTGCAAAAACGCTTAGTTGCAGTAATGCTCCACCAGAAAATAAATTAATTACTCCATATAAAGAGTCACCTTGCACAATTTCAACGCATTGTTGAATTGCTGGATAATCGACACCAGGAGTTGGCACATTTGTGCCTAAACGATAAAGCGCGATCATGCCTAGGGTGAACAATAACTTGCGTCGCAAATCAGGAGTGCGAAAAGCATCCGTTAGCCACGCGAAGTTAATGTTCAAGATAAACCCCTAAAGAGCTTTGATTGATCCGCCTGCAGCAGCAATTTTGCTACTAGCTGACTCACTAAATTTATCTGCCACAACTGTAACCTTCACAGTTATTTCACCAAATCCAAGAACTTTGACTGGTTGACCTTTTCTAATTGCGCCTACTTTAACCAAAGAAGCAGGTGTAACTTCTCCACCTTGCGGGAACAATCTTGAAATATCAGCTACGTTTACAACTTGATATCTAATTTTGTTGGGCGGAGTAAAGCCGCGTAATTTAGGCAAACGCATATGTAATGGCATCTGGCCACCTTCAAATGCTGCAGAGTAATTACGGCGAGCACCAGAACCTTTAGTTCCGCGACCAGCTGTTTTACCCTTACTTGCTTCACCACGACCTTTACGAGTTTTAGCTTTCTTAGCACCAGGAGCTGGGCGAAGATGATGGATTTTAATAGACATCTTTTACTTAACCTCCTCAACTGTTACTAGATGGGCCACAGTTCTTAACATTCCTCTAAATTCTGGACGATCAGGTTTAGTGGAAGTTGAACCAATTTTTCCTAAACCAAGTGTTTTCAAAGTTTCTAATTGGTTTTTTGTGCCACCAATTATTGACCTAACTTGTTTTAATTTTAAAGTTGACATATTTAAACTCCTGCCGCTTCAATTTTTTCAGCCGCTTGTGCTCTTAAGATTGCTGCTGGCACAACGTGCTCAACTGGCAAACCTCTTCTAGCGGCAACTTGTTCTGGTCTTTCAAGTTTTCGTAAAGCATCAACTGTGGCATGCACAACGTTGATGGCATTTCCTGAACCTAAGGACTTAGTTAACACGTCATGGATTCCTGCTGCTTCTAATACAGCACGAACAGGTCCACCCGCAATCACACCAGTACCTGGAGAAGCTGGTCGCAACATCACAATTCCTGCTGCTGCTTCACCGGTGATTGGGTGAGGAATGGTTCCTTGTACGCGTGGAACTTTAAAGAATGATTTTTTGGCTTCTTCAACAGCTTTTTGGATTGCTTGTGGCACTTCACGTGCTTTGCCATACCCAATTCCAACCATGCCATTGCCATCGCCCACCACAACAAGTGCGGTGAATGCGAAACGACGACCACCTTTCACAACTTTTGCTACACGGTTAACAAACACCACGCGTTCAATAAATTGTGATTTTTCTTTTTCGCGTCCGCCTTCGTTTTTTTCACGGCGTTCACGTTTGTTAGGACGTTCTTCGTTTCCTGCTTGATTTAATGGTTTTGGTGACATTAGAAAGCAAGACCTCCTTCACGTGCACCATCGGCAATAGCTGCGACACGTCCGTGGTACTTGCGTCCGGCGCGATCAAAAACAACACTTTTAATTCCTGCTGCTTTTGCTCTTTCTGCGATCTTTTGTCCAACAACTTTTGCTTGGGCAGTCTTATCACCAGTTACTCCATCTTCAATTGAAGACGCGTAAGCAAGTGTTTTACCTGAAATGTCATCGATAACTTGCACGCTGACATTACGAAGAGACCTGTTTACAACTAAACGTGGAGTCAAAGCGGTACCAGAGATTTTTTTACGAACACGTAAATGTCTGCGTCTTCTGGAAGCAGAAACTTTACTTGTACGCTTGCTGGCTTGTGAGAATTTACTCATGATTTACTTACCAGCCTTTCCAGCTTTACGTCTGATAACTTCATTTTCCAAACGGATTCCTTTACCTTTGTATGGATCTTGTTTGCGAAGTTTTCTAACTTTGGCTGCAGCTTCGCCTACGGCTTGCTTGTCAATTCCTAAAATTTGGAATCTGGTTGGAGATTCCACTTTGAAAGAAATTCCAGCTGGTGCAGGAAATAACACTGGGTGTGAATATCCGAGTGCAAATTCTAGATCGTTTCCTTTTTGCACTACTCGATAACCAGTTCCAGTAATTTCTAAAGTTTTTGCATAGCCATCTGTCACACCTGTAACCATGTTTGCTACTAGGGAGCGACTTAAGCCGTGTAGAGCTTTGTTTTTACTTTCTTCATTAGCTCTTTCTAATGAATATGTGCCGTCTTCATTTTTCTTTATAGAAATAGTTTCAGGCAAATCAATACTTAATTGTCCTTTCGGACCTTTAACATCGACTTTTTTACCAGCAATGTTGATTTCAACACCTGATGGTACTGTTACAAGTTTTTTACCGACTCTTGACATATTTGACTCCTACCAAACGTAGGCGAGAACTTCTCCGCCTACACCTTGCTTAGAAGCTTGCTTATCTGTCAGCAAACCTGTGGATGTGGAAATGATGGCAATACCTAAGCCACCTAAAACTTTTGGCAAAGTATCAGATTTAGCATAAACGCGTAGACCTGGTCGAGATACTCTTCTTAAACCTGAAATTGATCTTTCACGGCTTAGTCCGTATTTAAGATCTAGTACTAGAGTTTGACCAACTTTGGCAGGTTCTGATTTCCAGCCCTTAATGTAGCCTTCGTTAGTTAAAATTTCTGCAATATTTTTCTTAATCTTGGAATATGGCATCGCCACGACGTCATGGTGAGCAGTATTTGCGTTACGCAAACGTGCCAACATGTCAGCGATCGGATCGGTCATTGTCATTGTCTTACTCGTCTCTTTAGATGCGGTTTCTGCTCCGTTTAGAACAGACCTGCATCGTTATTTTTTTCTTACCAACTACTTTTTGTAATGCCTGGTAATTCACCTTTGTGCGCTTTGCTTCTGAAACAAATTCGGCAAAGATTAAATTTTCTATAAACTGCACGTTGTCTGCCACAAGACCCACAACGTGTGTAGGCGCGCACTTTAAATTTTGGAGTACGTTGTTGCTTTTGTTTGATCGAAGTTTTAGCCATTAGTTATGCCTCCTTGAACGGAAAGCCGAGCAAGCGAAGAAATGCTCTTCCTTCATCATTGTTTTTTGCAGTATTAACAATTGTTATATCCATTCCACGAGGACGATCAATTGAATCTTGAGGAATTTCAATAAATACAGATTGTTCATTCAAACCAAATGTGTAATTTCCACTGCCATCAAATTGCTTTGGTGATAAACCACGAAAGTCTCTAATACGTGGCAAACCAACAGCTAATAATCTGTCTAAGAATTCCCACATTCTGTCGCCTCTAATGGTGACATGTGCTCCGATTGGTTGACCTTCACGAAGTTTGAAATTAGCAATAGATTTTGTTGCTTTGGTAACCAATGGTTTTTGTCCAGTAATGATTGTTAAATCTCTTACCGCACCTTCCATTAACTTAGAATCTTTAGCAGCTTCACCAACACCCATGTTGACCACAATTTTTGTCAAACGTGGAACTTCATTAATGTTTTTGTAACCGAATTCTTTTTGCAAAGCTGGAACTATTTCAGTTTGATAGCGTTGCTTTAAGCGTGGAGTAACTTTATTTTGGGTGGCAGTCATTTAGATTTCCTTCCCAGTTCTAGCAGAAACACGAACTAATCTTGTGGACACAAAAGTAGTTCCATCAGCACGTTTCTTTTCAATTTTGTCTCTTCTGCGTCTTACCCGAGTTGGTTTGTTATCACTTGGATCAACCACCATTAAGTTGCTGGCATCAAGTGGGGCTTCGATAGTTAAGATTCCACCAACTGCAGCACCACGTTCTGATTGTGCAGCTTTAGTGTGTTTTTTAACACGGTTAATTCCCTCAACTGTGACAAGTCCTTTTAGGGGATCAACTTTTAAAACACGACCAGTTGTCCCACGATCTTTGCCACTAATTACTTGAACTAAGTCACCTTTTTTAATGTGCAAGGAAGCCATTTACAACACCTCCGGTGCTAAGGAAATAATTTTCATATATTTTCTATCTCTAAGTTCTCTACCTACTGGACCAAAAATTCGTGTTCCTCTTGGCTCGCCGTCATCTTTTAAGATAACTGCAGCGTTTTCATCAAAACGAATATATGAACCATCAACGCGGCGTACTTGTTTAGTAATTCTTACAACTACCGCTTTGACAACTTCACCTTTTTTGACAGCTCCACCTGGAATTGCATCTTTAACTGAGCAAACGATGACATCACCAATACTTGCGTAGCGACGATGTGAACCACCAAGCACGCGAATACACAAAAGCTCTTTGGCTCCGGTGTTGTCAGCGACTCTTAGTCGTGACTCTGCTTGAATCATTTTTATTCCTACCCTTTACTTAGCTTTTTCTATGATGCTGACCATGCGCCAACGTTTTGTTGCTGATAGTGGTCGAGTTTCCATAATTAGCACTCGATCACCAATTCCTGCTTCATTCTTTTCATCATGAGCTTTAAACTTCACAGAACGGTTCACAACTTTTCGGTACAGAGAATGTGTAAATTGCTCTTCTAATCTCACAACAATGGTTTTATCCATTTTGTTAGAAATTACAATTCCTTCAACTGATTTGCGTGCTTTTCTCTTTAATTCGTTACTCATGCAGCACCTTCTGTCTCAACTGGTGTAATTCCTAGTTCGCGTTCACGCATAATTGTGTAAATACGAGCAATTTCAGTTCTAACACTGCTAATGCGGCCATGTGATTCCAGTTGACCGGTAGCTGATTGAAACTTTAAGTTAAACAATTCTTCTTTTGCTTCCTTTAGTTTCTTTTTTAAATCTTCGTCAGTTTGACCACGAAATTCAGCAGTCTTGGTTGCTTTAGCCATTTATCCCTCCACCACATCACGAGTTACGATTCGACATTTCATTGGTAACTTGTGCATTGCTCTTATTAAAGCTTGTCTGGCAAGTTTTTCGTCTGGAAAAGTTACTTCAAACATCACACGACCTGGTTTGATATTTGCTACCCACCATTCAGGTGAACCTTTACCAGAACCCATGCGTGTTTCAGCTGGTTTCTTAGTGATTGGACGATCTGGATAAATATTTATCCAAACTTTTCCACCACGCTTTAAGTGTCTAGTCATTGCAATACGTGCTGCTTCAATTTGTCTGTTTGTAACATAAGCAGAACTCATTGCTTGCAAACCGTAATCACCAAATTCAACTTTTGTGCCACCTTTAGATTTACCGGCACGCTTAGGATGATGTTGTTTACGATGAGCTACGCGTTTTGGAATTAACATAATTATTCACTCACTCCTTCTGCTGCTTTAGGAGCTGAATCTTTTTTAGGTTTACGAGCTGGACGGGTTTGTTTAGCGGCTTGTGCTGCTGCTGCTTGCAAACGATCTTGTTGTTGGCGTGCTTCTTTTTCTGCTTTTGTGACAGGGGCATCACCTTTAAAGATCCAAACTTTGCAACCGATTAATCCGAAAGTTGTGTGAGCTTCGTAAAAACCAAATTCAATGTTGGCGCGAAGTGTGTGCAAAGGAACTCGGCCTTCACGATAAAACTCGGAGCGACTCATTTCGGCTCCACCTAGACGACCAGAAACTTGAACTCTGATTCCTTTTGCTCCGCCTTTGATTGCTGATTGCATACCTTTACGCATCGCACGTCTAAAAGAAACACGGCTTGCTAATTGTTCTGCAATTCCTTGCGCAACTAATTGGGCATTTACTTCAGGATTTTTTACTTCCAATATGTTTAACTGAACTTGTTTCCCGGTAAGTTTTTCAAGATCCATACGAATTCTGTCGGCTTCTTGTCCACGACGACCAATAACAATTCCTGGGCGTGCAGTGTGAATATCGATACGGACTCGTTCACGAGTTCTTTCAATATCAACTTTGGCAATTCCAGAACGTTCCATGCCAGCGGTTAACATTTTACGAATCAAAATATCTTCTTTTACATAGTCTTGGTAGCGTTCACCTTTTTTAGTTGAATCAGCAAACCATTTACTTGTGTATTCTGAGGTATATCCCAAGCGGAAGCCATGCGGGTTAACTTTTTGTCCCATTACTTTGTGCCTCCTTTGGAATCTTTTGCAGTTTTCTTAGCTGGAGCTTTTTTAGCAACTTTTTTCGCTGCAACTTTCTTGACAGTTGCACTAGTTTCAGGAGCCTTTGCAACGGCCTTAGCTACTGGTGTCGCATTTGTATTTTTAAGTTCTTGTTTAGCTTTTGGTTGATTTGATCTGCGACCTGGTTTTCTTCTAGGTGCACTACCTTGTGGTTCCAAAATTAAAGTGATGTGGGAAGTTCTTTTAAGAATCCTAAATGCGCGACCTTGGGCACGGGGGCGAATACGTTTCATGGTTGGGCCCTCATCAACAAAAGCTTCAGCAACATACAAAGTTGCAGGATCCATGTTGTGATTATTTTGTGCGTTAGCCATTGCAGAATTCAAAACTTTACCGATTGGCTCTGATGCTGCTTGGTTAGCAAAACGCAACACTGCTTGAGCTTCTTTCGCAGAAAGTCCACGAATTAAATTAATCACACGACGAGCTTTCATCGGTGTCACACGAACGAATCGTGCTGTTGCTTTAGATTCCATTGTCATAATCCTTTAGGCGCCCTTAGTGACTTTTTTATCGTCACCCTTAATGTGTCCACGGAAAGTTCTGGTTGGTGCAAATTCGCCAAGTTTGTGTCCTACCATTTGTTCAGTCACAAATACTGGAATGTGTTTTTTACCATCGTGCACAGCAATGGTGTGACCTAACATGTCAGGAATGATCATGGAACGACGCGACCAAGTTTTAATAACATTCTTAGTCTTCTTTTCGTTTTGATCATTAACTTTTTTCAATAAGTGTAGGTCAACGAATGGACCCTTCTTTAAACTTCTAGCCATTAGTCAATTTCCCCTTATCGAGACTTGTTAGCTGGTCGGCGACGAACAATAAATTTCTGTGAAGCTTTATTTCGATTACGGGTACGTCCTTCTGGCTTACCTGAAGGATTCACTGGATGACGACCACCAGAAGTTTTTCCTTCACCACCACCATGAGGATGATCTACTGGGTTCATTGCAACACCACGAACAGTTGGTCTAATTCCCAACCATCTTGATCTTCCAGCTTTTCCAATTGAAATATTTTTATTATCTAAATTAGAAACTGACCCAATAGTAGCTATACAATCAAGAGGGAATAATCTAA
>CALBND010000091.1 GCA_937896305.1 uncultured Actinomycetes bacterium | reverse complement strand
GCTCACTTTGAACACATAGAAACCCAATTTAGTTTTAGAACTAGATTACTTGATCATTTCTGGGTTGGATTACCAACAATTTGCACAGAAGGTGATTCTCTAGCAGAAGTTATTTCTGCAAATAAAGCTGGAATTACTGTGCCAATTGGTGATGTTGATGGTTGGGTTTCTGCTTTAGACTCATTAATTAAAGATGAAAAATTACGAACAGAATTAAGTAGAAATGCTTTAACACTGGGTGGTTCATATACCTGGAATAAAGTATTAACTCCTCTTTATAAATTTATTAAAACTGCTACCCCGGCCCCTGATCGTTTACTAATGCCAGATTTGTTGGGGGAGAAAAGATTTGCTAATCCTTATTTAGCAAATTTCCCAAGATTAAATAGTGCATCCCTTCTAACAGCTACCGAATTATTGAAGGATAAAGGGATGAAAGCCTTGCTTAAGAAAATTATTAAAAAACTAATTGGACACAAATAGTTAAGGTAGTGCTTGATACGCAGCAACAACACTTTCTGTATCACCTTGTGCCAAGACTTTTCCATGATCTAATACGACCGCTGAATCACAAAAATTAGTAACAGTATTTGTATCATGTGTAACTAAAATAATGGATCTTCCTTCGTTTTGCATTTGTTTGATTCGATCTAAACATTTTGCTTGAAAGGGTGCATCTCCTACCGCCAAGATTTCATCAACTAGTAATAGTTCTGGATCGGTATGGATAGCAATTGCAAAACCAAGTCTGGCATACATTCCACTTGAATAAAATTTAACTGGTGTGTCAATAAATTCTTCAATTCCTGAAAAATCGATAATATCATCGATTACTAATTGAGTATCTTTTTTTGATCTTCCTAAAATTGAAGAATTCAAAAATATGTTTTCCCTACCTGTCATGTCAGGTTGAAAACCTGCTCCAAGTTCTAGTAGGGCTGCTGTTGAAACTGGTCTAGTTACTTGCCCACTACTTGGAGTTAAGACACCACTAATAATTTTTAATAAGGTACTTTTACCAGAACCGTTTCGTCCTAATAGACCAAATGTTGAACCATCTTTAACTTCAAATGAAACATTCTGTAATGCTTTAAAAATTTTGTTAAAATTTTTTGCATGTCTATCGGTTAAAAATTCTTTGAAAGTCCTTTGATAATATTTTCTGAATTCTCGACTTACTTCATCTACGCTGACAATTACGCTCATAAATCAACCACAACTGTTCCTGCCATGCGGGCAAAAATTCTTTGGGCAAGATATAAAAATATCCAACTAGCTAATACTGATAGCCACAATCTTGTTGAAAGTGGGGAATCAAAAAATTGATATGCACTGCCAGCTTCAGTAGAGATAGGTGGCCAGAGTGCTTGTTGCCCTGCCATTACAACTAAACCAAATGGATTCAATAAATATATTTCTTGTAAGACTGAACCAAAGGGTATCGATGCTAAGAAATCGTGTGCAAATTTCCAGGGATACAAAATTGGGCTCAACCAAAAACCCAAAAGCAAACCAACTTCTACAATGTATTGGGTATCTCTAAATCGAACATTTAAAACAGAAAAAACCAAACTCATACCAAATGCAACAGGAAACACGATTAGTACTGCTGGGATCAAATATAAAAGGTTGCCAACTTGTGGCCAGGAGTTAAATAATAGAAAAGCTAAAATTAATACTGCACCTTGTACTAAAAAGTTTACTGTTGCCACCGCAAAACTTGTTAAGGGTAATACTTCTCTAGGAAACCAAACTTTTTTCAACAAACTCGCATTTGCTGTCATTGAGGTTGAGCCCATACTTATTGATTCTGAAATTAAGTTCCAAAAAAGTAATCCAACAAATATAAAGATTGCAAACTTTTCCATACCTCTTGCCGCACCTAAAAATTGTCCAACCACGACTGCGTAAATAAAGAGCATCACCAAGGGTCTAATAAGAGTCCACCCAAGGCCTAAAAAGCTTCCCTTATATTTACCGGCTAATTCTCGTCCGATTAAAGCTGAAAGTAATTCACCTGAACCAAGTAAATCTTTTGCATCTTTGAAAACACCAGTACTTCGTCCAGCCGCGACCAATGTAACTTTTGGTCCTCTTTTATCTAGTTGCCCAGACAAGTTGGCTCCGTTTCCTGATGAAGGTTTTATTCATTAGTAATTGCATCTGTGTAGACAAAACCTAAAATATCACTTACTCTGTTTTCTTTTGCCTCGTGTCATTCTTTATAGAGCAATAATAAGCCCCTAGGGTTATAACTAATTACAAAAAGGAATGAATCTTGAGTCTGTTAGACCAGTTTGAAGTGCAATTCAATGAGCTTTCTGATGCCGCTTTACTTGATGGAGATCTCTCAGAATTGCAACCTGTTGAAATTGCTGGAATTTTGAATCAGGAATTAAACAGAATTCAGATGGAACTTTCTCCTTCTGAAAAGGTTGAAAAAATTCAAATTTCACTTTCGGACCATGATTACAAAAGACTTTTAAGATTTGAAACTTTATTAGTAGATGGTCTCGAAAACTTTCTTAAAAAAAATAGTGAACTAAAAAGAATTGATGCTGTTAGTGATACCAAGATTGAAATATTAAAAGACTCCACTCTTGAAGGTGGTGTAGCAAAATCTATACCAGTAGTTTCATCTGAAATTGAAGAAATTATTGAAATTCATGAACACATAATTACAAGACTTTTTGTTCTAGAAATAAATGGTTTAAAACGAGATTTAGCACCTGGTACTTACTACTTGGGCCGAGGAACCGATGTTGATATTCAAATTAATGATTCTGGCATTTCAAGAAAACATCTCGCCATTCATGTTGACGAAATAGTTAAAATAAATGACTTAAATTCCACTAACGGGACTTTTTTGGGGAGTGAAAGAGTTATGGAAATTTTAGTTGAAGAAAGTGTTTCCTTTAGGGCTGGTGTTACCGAAATTAAAATTGCCAGAGAGACTCGATGACTGAAAGTTTTGGGTTTCGAGCAGCTGGAAGATCTGATATTGGTTTAGCAAGAGAAAATAATGAAGACTCAGGTTTCATTGGTAAAAGATTTATTTTAGTTGCAGATGGCATGGGTGGTCATGCAGCTGGAGAACTTGCTAGTTCTACTGCTGTGGCAATTATCGCACGATTAGATAGTAAAAAAGACTTAAACGATAGTTCGTTGACTTCAATAACAAATAGTATTACGAAAGAAATTAAAAATGCGATATCTAAAGATTCTTCTCGAGCTGGAATGGGTACGACACTTACTGCAATTAATTTTAATAAAAATCAAATATCAATTACACACGTTGGTGATTCGAGAGCATACTTAATTAGAAATAAAGAAATAAAGCAATTAACAAAAGATCATACATATATTCAAACTCTTTTAGACAGTGGTGAAATTAATAAAGAAGAGGCGAAAACCCATCCTCAAAGATCAATGTTGTTGCAAGCCATAGATGGGGCAACAGAAGTTGTAGCTGATTCATTAGATTTAGAAATTAATTTTGGTGATCAAATTCTAGTTTGTAGTGATGGTTTAACAAATGTGGTTTCAGATGATGAAATATTAGAAATTATAAATAAATATGAATACGTTGGCGCAGTTTCTGCTTTGATTGAAA
>CALBND010000090.1 GCA_937896305.1 uncultured Actinomycetes bacterium | reverse complement strand
TGAAGACGTTGAAGTTGAAGAGGATGATGCAGAAAATCTCTTAGATGCCCTCGAACGGGAATTGTCTAGAAGAAAATTTGGATCTGCGGTGCGTTTGGAAGTTGAAGAAACTATCGATGAAGACATTCTGGCAATGCTTATGGATGAGTTAGAAACTTCAGAGAATGAGGTATTTAGACTTCCTGGACCTTTAGATCTTCGAGGCTTAAACGACATTTATAACCTAGACCGAGATGATTTAAAATATTTAAAATTTGTACCTCACACAAACCCTCAGTTAGCTGAGGTTGAGACTTCGAGTGCTCCAGATATTTTTGAGGCTATAAAAAATAAAGATGTCCTATTGCATCACCCGTACGATTCATTTGCAACCAGTGTGCAACGTTTCCTTGAACAAGCCAGTCAGGACCCAAAAGTTTTAGCCATCAAGCAAACTTTATATAGAACTTCAGGTGACTCTCCTATTGTTTCGGCATTAATTGAAGCAGCCCACAACGGAAAACAAGTCTTGGCAATTGTAGAAATCAAAGCACGATTTGATGAAGAAGCAAACATAAGTTGGGCAAGAAAACTTGAACAAGCAGGAGTCCATGTTGTTTATGGAGTTGTGGGTTTAAAAACTCACGCCAAATTATCGATGGTCATAAGACAAGAAGCCGATAAAATTCGTAGGTACTGTCATATCGGTACTGGAAATTACAATCCAAAAACTGCAAGAAGTTATGAAGATTTAGGTTATCTAACAAACGATCCAGTTATCACAGAAGATGTTGCCTACTTATTCAATTTACTTTCAGGATATAGCGCTAACGAAAAATATAATAAACTACTTGTTTCACCAAATTCAGTTCGAACTGGATTAATAGAAAGAATCAACAACGAAATTACAAAACATAAATTGGGGGAAGCCTCTGGTGTTAGATTCAAATGTAACGCAATTGTGGATGAACAAATAATCGATGCTCTATTTAAAGCATCGGTGGCTGGAGTGAAAGTTGATTTGGTTATACGAGGAATGTGTGCCTTAAAACCAGAAGTTGCTGGCCTAAGCGAAAATATTAAAGTAAGAAGTATTTTAGGAAGATTCCTTGAACATTCAAGAATTTATGAATTTGGAGCCAAAGATAACAAAACAGTTTATATAGGTAGTGCTGATTTGATGCATAGAAATCTTGATAGAAGGGTTGAAGTTCTTGTGCAATTGGAAGATCCCGTACATATCAACTACATTGACGAAATATTAGACTTAGCCAATTCTGATGAGATCGCTCGTTGGGAATTAAAAAGTGATTCAAAATGGATAAGAATCAATAACGATAGCAATGGCAATACTCTGCAAGATATGCAAGAAAATTTAATTAAACGAAAAAAACTTCGTGGACTTGACTAATGAGTCCTAAAAAAAATTCAAAAGGAATTATTGAAGCAGCTGGTGCTGTAATACTAAAGGGTGAGAAAAGAAATTTAAGAATTGCTGTGATACATCGACCTCACCGAAGTGACTGGTCATTTCCGAAAGGAAAAATAGACTTCCCAGAGACTAAAGCCGCAGCTGCTGTTCGTGAAGTTTTTGAAGAAACTGGTTTGAGAATTACCTTGCACCAGCCTTTACCAGAACAAAATTACGTTTTTGATGGTGCTGATAAAACTGTTTATTACTGGAGAGCAAGACTTATTTCTGATGACCCTTTTGTTCCAAATGATGAAGCCGATGAATTAGTTTGGCTCAGCCCCTCTCAAGCAATTGAAAAATTAACCTACGATGTTGATAAGGATTTAGTAGAGCACGTTCTTAACTCTGAAGATTCTTCTCCCTTAATACTGATGAGACATGCAGAAGCCGAGAAGCGTGCAGACTGGTCAAACCGATATCAGGGCAATCCCCCATCTGATAATTTCAGACCCTTAACGCAAACTGGTTTAACGCAAAGTATTTTAATTTCTGAGACTTTAAATGCTTTTGGGATAACTAAAATAATTTCTTCAGATTCAACAAGGTGTATTTCAACTGTGACTCCATTTGCTGCTTCTATCGAAGCCCCTGTGGAAGCCCATCAAACGTTAAGTGAACTTGGTTGGAGTACAAATAATCTTCCTGGTTTAAGAATTGTTTTTGAGGCAGCCACAGATCCTGAATCGTTAGTAATTTGTGCACATAGACCCTCATTGCCACTTTTAGCTGAGGAGATAGCGCAAGCTTTCGATATTAAACATATTGATGGATCCTTGCAGCCTGGATCATTAATTATTATTCATAGAAATTTAAAAAGAAATAGTGTTATTGCAGTTGAAAGAATTATTGTTAACTCAGATTTTTAGACTTAACCGAATAATCCGTTTACATAATCGTTAGTTCTAGGATCCTTAGGTCTACTAAATATTTCTTCTGTTAAACCGTTTTCTACAACTTGAGCAGGTGCTCCTTCTTCAGCTAAGAAAAAAGCTGTGTAGTCAGAAACTCTTTGTGCTTGTGCCATGTTGTGAGTAACTATCACCACTGTCATATCAGAACTTAATTCTCTAATCGTTCCTTCAATTCTTCTTGTTGAACCTGGATCAAGGGCAGAACATGGTTCATCCATTAATAAAATTTTTGGATTAATTGCCAAAGCTCTTGCAATACAAAGACGCTGCTGTTGTCCACCAGATAATGATGAAGCAGAGGCATCTAAGCGATCTTTCACTTCATTCCAAAGAGATGCTCGTTCTAATCTTGTTTGAACTATTTCTTCTTCGTTTTCAATTGGTAACTGTGCTAAATGTAATCCCGATAAAACGTTTTCTTTAATGCTCATGGAAGGAAATGGATTTGGTCTTTGAAACACCATTCCTATATTTACTCTGATATCTACCGGATCAACCTTGGAATCATAAATGTCTTGCCCGTTATAAAAAACTTTTCCTGCCAAGGCTGCTCCTGGAATAAATTCATGCATTCTATTTAAAATTCTTAAAAATGTAGATTTACCACAACCTGATGGACCAATAAGGGCTGTGACTGAATTCTCAGGAAAAGCTAAGTTTACTTTCTCAATGATTAATCTTTGCCCAAACCAAATGTGCACATCTTTTGTCTCTAATAAGACATTGGCATTGTGAGCGTCACTTGGAAGCTTGTCTTTTACAGAACTTGGCACTCTTACTCCTGTCGCATCTAAATCTAGATTAGACGCTGGCTTTATCTGTGTTGTTTCCATGGTCATCGTTTCCCTCTTTTTTTCAATTAATCGAAATTTCTTGGGTGCCTGTGTGGCTGGTGTTAAATATTTCAAAAGCTATGAATTGATGGACCGTTTTGGCCTGGACTGTGCTTTGATCTGTTTGTATACCCACAGCATTATGATTGTGTATGAAAAGTAAGTCGACGGGTCTTAAAACCAACCAGAAACCAAATTTTAGGTTAACAATCGGCAAACTAATTTAACATTTATCACAAAAACGAATTTGGGGATTTTTAGTGCTAAAAAAGTCAAATAATTTATATGGCTATGGCTTGATGACACTAGGTTTAATTGGGTTTTCGATAAATGGGCCAGTTGCAAAATTAATTTTATTAAATGGTGTTCAATCTGCAGATTTATCTGCATTTAGAGTTGAAGGTGCATTCTTATTATTACTAATTCCTGCCTTGATTACTTCGAGACAGGAAATGAAATTTACAAGAAAAGAATTTTTACCTCTGGCAAGTTATGGTTTTTTTGGTGTTGCAATGACTCAATTTCTTTATTTTGTTGCAATTCGTCGAATTGAAGTTGGGATTGCCTTAATTATTGAATACACAGCGCCAATTTTAGTTGCGCTATATATTAGATTTGTTCTCAAGAAACCTGTTAGTACACGGGTTTGGTTTTCGCTAATTTTAGCAATTCTTGGTCTTTCCTTGATAACTCAAGTTTGGACAGGTTCAAAACTTGATCCATTTGGTGTGTTGTGTGCATTTGGTGCTGCTATTGCATTGGCTATTTATTACATAGGTGGACAACCGTTAACATTAAAAAGAAATCCGATTGCTTTAACTACTTTGTCTATGGGTGTTGGTGCAATTTTTTGGGCAATTGCTAAACCTTGGTGGACATTACCTTGGGGGATTTTAGGTAACCAAATTTCTTTACCTCGTGGTTTGGGAAATATTTCATTAAGTTATTTGATTATTTACGTTATTGTCTTTGGCACCATTGCACCATTTTGGTTATATTTCATGGCATTTAAATATCTTGATTCCAAACGAGCATCAATTTATGGTTTACTTGAACCAGTTGGGGCATCTCTTGTTGCATTGTTTCTCTTGAATGAATCTTTAGTTTCCATTCAAATTGTTGGAGGATTATTAGTTTTGGCAGGCGTTATTTATGCTGAAACTGCCAAACAATGACGATTTAGGCGTTAGGATAAAAACATGACACCTAATCAACTTCGAGTTAGACAAATCATGCTTGCTGGCGGTTCAGTATTTATAGCTTCTGCGATAGCTCTAATTGCCAGACCAGATTTATTTGGTGAATTTATTGGGATAATTGGTGAAGATGCCTTTTGGTCATTAAGAATGACTGGCATAGTTTTAATTCCACTTGGCTATTTAATGATCATTTCTCGAGCTAATTCCTCAGATACGGTAGTAAAAAGT
>CALBND010000089.1 GCA_937896305.1 uncultured Actinomycetes bacterium | reverse complement strand
CAATTTCTAGAATCTTTTGCTGTTCGATTGAGCTTAAGGGTAAGAATCCTGCTATTAAAAAACTTAAAGCTGATGGATCATTTGGTAACTTTTCAACTGCGTTATCGTTATCGGCGTCAAACATCATCATGAAATCTATACATTTTTCTTTGGCAGCTTCTAAGGTATCCTCATCAAAATCTGGGTGTATTTCGGGGCGAGAGTTAATATCGGCAACTAAGTAAGGCGCTCTTAATTCGCTGACTCTCGTAATGTCAAATCTTTCTCCGCCTATAACAACTATGTCAAATGTTCCATCGTTTGCTTTAGTGGTTTTTCTAAGGTGAGCAAATGTTCCAACTTCGGCTAACTTTGGAATCCCACCTTCAATCCCTGATTCTGCAGTAATTGCTACTATGCCAAATTTTTGTTCTGTTTCGGGCATGGCCAACAGGTCAGAAATCAATTGTTTGTAACGATTTTCAAATATGTGAAGTGGCATTACTTGCCCTGGTAAAAGAACCGTATTCAAAGGAAACAAAGGCAAAGATTTCTCGCTTGAATCATCAAATTCCATGCTTTAAGAATATGCCAATATTTGATTTCTGGCATCCCGTAACATGGTCTCTATGATGCGTTTAATTGATTTGAGAAGTTCAAGCCAAATGCCTTCTGTGGTGATTCCTAGAGCTGAACTCGATATCGAATCTGCTGTTAAAACAGTAACCCCCATCATAAAAGATGTAGAGCTTAAAGGGGACGAAGCAATATTGGATTGGACTCTAAAATTAGATGGAGTTAAACCTGCAAGTTTAAAAGTTCCCCAAGAAATCATTGATCAGGCATTTTCTGAAATGTCTTCTGATGTTATTGAAGCTTTGGAAGAATCAATCAGAAGAAGCCGCATTGTTCATCAATCGCAAGTAAGAGATGAAAAAACAACGCAAGTTGTTCCAGGTGGAACTGTTAGCGAAAAATGGTTACCGGTTGAAAGAGTTGGCTTATATGTTCCTGGCGGAAACGCGGTATATCCATCAAGTGTGATCATGAATGTTATTCCAGCTCAAGTTGCCGAAGTTTCATCTATTGCCGTTGCGTCTCCTGCTCAAAGGGAAAACAATGGTTGGCCAAATAAGACAATTTTAGCTGCTTGCAAATTATTAAATATTGACGAAGTTTACGCTGTTGGAGGCGCCCAAGCAATTGCCATGTTTGCTTATGGAACAAAGACTTGTCGTCCAGTCTCAATGATTACTGGTCCAGGAAATATTTATGTAACGGCAGCCAAACGAATTTTAAGAGGGATAGTAGGCATAGATAGTGAAGCTGGTCCAACAGAAATATTGATTTTAGCTGATAAAAGTGGAAACGCTAAATGGATAGCAGCAGATTTAATTAGTCAAGCTGAACATGACGAGATTGCTGCCAGTGTTTTGGTAACTGACAGTGAAGAACTTATTAAGAATGTAAATATTGAAATCACATCGCAAATAAATCAAACTAAACATTCTGAACGCATAAAAAAAGCGTTGACGGGTATCCAAAGCGCATTAGTTCTTGTGAAAAATATGGAACAAGGACTATTAGTAGTTGACCAATATGCAGCAGAACATTTAGAGATTCATACTGAGAACGCTCGGGAGATGGCCTATCGAGTAAGAAATGCTGGGGCAATCTTTATTGGGCCGCATTCACCTGTTTCACTTGGCGATTACCTTGCTGGGAGCAATCATGTTTTGCCAACAGGAAAGTGTGCTTGCCACTCATCGGGTTTGTCTGTTCAAACATTTCTAAGGGGAGTGCATTACATCGATTATTCAGAACAGGCATTAAATGATTCAAAAGATCACATTAGAAATCTGGCCCAAGCAGAAGATTTGCCAGCACACTCGCAAGCCGTTGAAGTTCGTTTTGATAACTAGAGCCGGTTGTAAAAAATAAGTAATAGTAAACAATAATATTAACTAAAGCCTGACCATTGGAGAAATCATCGTGAGTAGAAAAGGTCGAGTAAGTCGCAGCACCAAAGAAAGCGATGTTTTAGTAGAAATTGATTTAGATGGAACTGGTCAAATAGATGTTGAAACAGGAGTCCCGTTTTACGATCACATGTTAAGCCAATTAGGTAAACACGGAGCCTTTGATTTAAAAATAAAAACCAAAGGAGATGTTGCAGTTGATGAACATCACACAATTGAAGACACTGCCCTTGCTTTAGGAACTGCTTTTAAAGAAGCATTAGGTGATAAGGCTGGAATTAGACGCTATGGAGATGCGACTTTGCCCCTAGATGAAGTTCTTGTTCGAGCAGCAGTTGATCTCTCAGGAAGACCGTATTTGGTTCATCAAGAAACAGAAATGGCCCCGATGATTGGCACATACGATACAAGTCTGACAAAACACATATGGGAATCTTTTGTTAGCAAGGCTGAAATAACTTTGCACATAAAAGTTTTAGAAGGACGAAACGCTCACCACGTTGTTGAAGCACAATTTAAAGCTGTAGCACGAGCCTTGCGAGATGCTGTGGCCTTTGATGCAAAATCAGTTGGCATACCTTCCACAAAAGGTGTGCTGTAAATGAAGAAATTTATTAATATTAATTAATGTCCAAAGAAAAAATATCTATTTTAGATTACGGATCTGGTAATCTTCGATCTGCGCAAAAAG
>CALBND010000088.1 GCA_937896305.1 uncultured Actinomycetes bacterium | reverse complement strand
TTAATTGCTCTTGGAGCCATTTCTCAGAATATGAAGGACTTGACTTCATCAAAATGCGATTTGCTTTTTCTAGTGCCACATATTTCCCAAGTCTTTTGTTGGAGGGTAAACATACTAGCCATATTCGATTGGTTTAGATAAGGACCAGATCGACACATTTCCCCATACCCCATTTTCGGGGGTACATAATAATTCCTCTTTAAATCAATAGATATACCTAAAAAGGGACAAACAATTAACTCTTATTGATCCAATAGGTCATATTGGACATATTTAAGCCAAATAGCAAATTGTCAGTCTTTGTGTATATGCTTTTACTAAACAACTGAATAGTGGATATAGCCTCGGAGAGGCTAAAAGGCACATATAACGAGTCCTCTATCGACCACAATATTATTTGATCAAATAATAATTAAGCTTAAGAGAAATAATAGATTTCTAAATATTCCTAGCTTCTTCTTCTTCTTTTTGCATAGTTCTAACAAACCAAGCAGCCATAGTTGCACTTATCGCAGCAAGCAAAGTAATTCCGAGCAGCATTAGGCCAAAGGCTAATAATCGTCCTTGATTTGTTATTGGATATTTGTCTGTATAACCATCGGTTACAAGAGTGCTAAGGGCACACCACATAGCATCGCCAAAAGTTTTAATATTTCCACCTGGGGCAACTCTTTCTACTTGCGTTATTTGCACAGCTGCAAGAAAAGCCAAGAAAAAAGAGCCGATTGCAAGACGAAGGGTCATGCCTACACTTTTGCCAATTGAAATTTTTTGAACCACTAATGCTCCCAAAGATACAAACCTTAAGAGTCTAAGTGGGCGAAAGAATGGAAGTATAATTGCTGCAACTTCCAGGGGATGGCTTTTTAGATATTGTTTCTTATCTTCTGCATAGATTAATCCTAAAATTACGTCGACTGCGAAAAAGAACCAACAAAACCATTGTGTGAAATCTAAGTATTTTTGTGCTGTTAAAGATAAATTGGCGTCAAAGGCAGGCCAAGAAAAGGCAATCAAAAATGCTAACGCCATCAGTACGAGGAAGCTATCCCAAATCCGCCTATAGTTTTTCATATCAAATTATAATACTTGATTTTAGAGAAACTTCTTGTAAAAAACCTCGGCCGTTTAAAAATGATAACTCCAAGAAAACGCAGCAATTTGAAATCTTTGCCCCACTTAAACCAACCAATTCAACGGCAGCTTTCATTGTTCCCCCTGTGGCTAAAACATCATCAACAATTAGCACTTGATCCTTAGAAGACAAAGAATCAGTGTGCAAATGAAGTGAGTCTGAACCATATTCAAGAAGGTATTCAACACTGTAGGTTTTTCTAGGAAGTTTGCCTGGCTTTCTTAAAAGCACTAAACCTAGATTATTTCTTGCAGCTATAGCGGCTGCGAAAATAAAGCCTCGTGACTCAATTCCAGCAACTTTATTGGCTCCATTTAGATATTGGGATAAATCATCAACCACACTGCTGAAAGCTTTTTCATCTTCTAAGAGTGGGGTGATGTCTTTAAACACAATTCCCTTTTGAGGAAAATCTGGGACATCAACAATCTTTGAATAGGCATATTCCAAGTGTGAAGGGATCAACATGTCCTAATCCTAGGAGATATTGAATATAAAATCACCCAGATTCTTCTCGACATATGTAAGTAGTGAAAATAAATTAATCAAACAAGTATAATTTCACAGGTGCCTATAGATAAATCTGATAGAAAATCGTTCTTTCCAGCTATTGAGAAAAAGCATGGTCTGCCCATGAGTTATTGGCATGAGCAAATGAAGAAGTTGTCAGTTAAAAAGTATCCTGAGCAAATTGTATTTTTGAAAGAAAACCATGGATTTAGCCAAACCCATGCCAATGCCCTAGTCATGTTTTCCAGAGGATCTAAATCTTCCAAAAGATTTGACACCTTAGAGGAATATCTAGCCACTGCTAGCCAAGAACAAGTAAAAACTGTTAAAAAAATATTCAAAACTATAAAGACAAAATATCCAAAACTAGATGTAGTGATTGCTTGGAATCAACCCATGCTCAAACTTAACGACAAATATGTCTTTGGGGTAAATGTCTTAAAAAACCATATCCTGATAGCTCCTTGGAGTGCAAAAGTAATAAAGAAATTCACAAAAGAGCTCGAAGATTATAAAGTCAACAAGAAGACCATCCAGGTTCCCAGTGACTGGAAGGTAGATGCCAAACTTCTTGAAAAGATGGTCAAAGCGATATTGGCTGAGTTAGGCAAATAGAAGTTATCCACACACTTACTTATGTCGAGATGTTGTAATCTCAGATAATCTCCTGCTGGGTTAAACTAAATCCATGGATTTAGACAAAGTCATTCTCTATTACGCATTCACTCCTATCTCTGATCCCAATGCCATCATGTTGTGGCAAAAACAACTTTGCGAAACCCTAAACCTTAAAGGTCGAATCCTTATTTCAAAACAAGGCATCAATGGCACTTTAGGTGGCAAGATGCAAGATTTAAAAAAGTATGTCAAAGCCACAAAACAATATGATGGATTTACGAAAATTGATTTCAAGTGGTCAAAAGGCTCTGGTCAGGATTTTCCTAAACTAAAAATTAAAATTAAAGAAGAATTAGTTTCCTTTGGTGATTCATCTGAAATTAAAG
>CALBND010000087.1 GCA_937896305.1 uncultured Actinomycetes bacterium | reverse complement strand
TTATCAAGCAGATAAAAAAACCTTAGCCCAGCTTGAGGCAGAGGAACAAATAATATTTAAATATCTTAATAACCCTAATGGGTCTCTTAATGACGTTGCTGGAATCACAAATAGTAAAAGAAACGTTGTTGGGTTAATGCCTCATCCCGAGCATGCAATTGATAAATTAACTGGACCAAACACAGATGGCTTGGTGCTGTTTACTTCCGTAATAAAACAATTAATGAGTGTTAGCTCATGATTGATACAGTTAAAAACGCTCAAGAAAATCCTGATACTAAACAACCATTTCTGGATCTAGGTTTAAAAGAAGACGAATATTTAAGAATTAAAGAAATCTTAAAAAGAAGACCTACCAATGCAGAATTAGCAATGTATTCAGTTATGTGGAGTGAACACTGTTCATATAAATCAAGCAAGGTTCATTTAAAACAATTCGGTGAAAAAATCCCTGATTCAAAAGTTTTAATGGTTGGTATTGGGGAAAACGCAGGAGTAGTTGATATTGGTGATGGATGGGCTGCCACATTTAAAGTTGAATCACATAACCATCCCTCCTACATCGAGCCATATCAAGGAGCAGCCACCGGAGTTGGTGGAATCGTGAGAGATATTTTGTCAATGGGAGCAAGACCAATTGCGGTGATGGACTCACTTCGCTTTGGACCATTAAGCGAACCCGATACAAAAAGAGTTTTACCAGGAATCGTGTCAGGTGTTGGTGGTTATGGAAACTGTTTAGGCTTACCAAACATTGGTGGCGAAACCCAATTTGATCCAAGTTATTTAGGAAATCCACTAGTCAATGCACTTTGTGTTGGAGTTATGAAACATGAAGATATCCATTTAGCCAAAGCAACAGGGGTAGGTAATTTAGTCATTCTTTATGGAGCCAGAACAGGTGGTGATGGAATTGGTGGTGTTTCAGTATTAGCTTCAGAAACTTTTAGTTCCAGTGGCCCAACCAAAAGACCAAGTGTGCAGGTAGGGGATCCATTTACTGAAAAATTATTAATCGAAGCAACTTTAGAAATGTTTAAAAACAAACTTGTAGAAGGAATTCAAGATTTAGGTGGAGCAGGAATTTCTTGTGCAACTAGTGAATTAGCCAGTAATGGCACAGGTGGCATGAATGTGAAATTAGATCTAGTGCCCCTAAGGGATCCAACTTTAAGTCCTGAAGAAATATTGATGAGTGAATCACAAGAAAGAATGTGTGCCATTATCAAACCAGTAAATCTTGAAGCTTTTATGGAAATTTGTCAAAAATGGGATGTTATCGCCACGGTAATAGGTGAAGTTACAGATGGAAATAAATTAATCATTACTTGGAATGATGAAGTTATTGTTGACGTGCCACCAAGAACAGTGGCTCACGATGGACCAGTTTATAGCCGAGAATTAGCAAGACCTAATTGGCAAGACGAATTACAAAATAACACTGTTGAAAAGTTACCGAAATCAAAAGATTCCGATTTAACAAATGATTTATTAATGCTATTAGCAAGTGAAGGCATAAGTGATAAATCTTGGGTTACGGAGCAATATGACAGATTTGTTCGTGGCAACACTATTCTTTCCACTCCACAAGATTCTGGAATGATTCGAATTGATGAAAAAACAAATAGGGGTGTAGCAATTTCTTTAGACGGTAACGGAAGATACTGCAAACTAGATCCATACCTGGGCGCACAACTTGCAATGTGTGAAGCATATAGAAATGTTGCAATGACAGGTGCTAAACCAATTGCTGTGACAAATTGTTTAAATTTTGGTTCACCAGAAGATCCAAGTGTGATGTGGCAATTTAGTGAAACAGTGACAGCTCTAGCTGATGGGGCAATGAAATTTAAAACTCCGGTTACGGGGGGAAATGTATCTTTCTATAACCAAACTGGTCAAACTGCAATTTTACCAACACCAGTAATA
>CALBND010000086.1 GCA_937896305.1 uncultured Actinomycetes bacterium | reverse complement strand
TGGAACTAAACGAACGTCATCTGCAGTTGTTGGAAATACATCACCAACACCAATGTCGCCCGCTTCAACTCTTTGCTCCCAAGGAATCCAAGCATCAGCCAAAATAGATTTTTCACCAGGTAATAAAACTATTTCTGAAACAGTTACATCACTTTTTTCATCTGTTGCAACAAGTGTGACAGTCCAGTTCCAACCAACATATGCCTTATCAACACATTTAAATTTGTGTGAGGCAACATTGTCAACTTCATTTTCAAAACTTAAATATTCACCAACTCTATTTTCACCAATTTCAGCAACTAAAGCTTGGCGAGCAATATCTTTTGCTTTAGATAGTTTGGTTTCTAATGAATTACTCAAGTTGATTTAATTTCTATTTAGGCGTCTAGGTCGTTTGCTACAGCACGAAGAACTGCAGCGATCTTTGATGCAGCAGAATCATCTGGGTAGCGACCACGACGTAATTGATTTGAAACACCATCAAGTAATTTGATAACGTCTTCTAAAGTTGCTGCCATGTCGTCTGTATCTTTACGGCCAGCTTTAGCCAAACTTGGTGGAGCTTCTAATATTTTTACTTGCAATGCTTGTGTGCCACGTCTTCCTTCGGCAACACCAAATTCAACTCTTGCACCTGGTTTAGGAATAACTCCATCAGGCAGCGCAGTTACGTGAACAAAGACGTCTTCGCCTTCATCGGTTTCTAAGAAACCAAAGCCTTTTTCGACGTCGTACCATTTAACTTTTCCGGTTGGCACGATTAATCACCCCAAAGTCTTTTCACTATTTATATACGACTGTTTCAGCCGTAACCTCTAGGGTAGCGAATCCGAATTTTGCCCCCCTACTCCGCGTATCTCTGCCTGTGAGCCATGGGCTGGCCAAACCCCTACCTTGTTTAATTGGGTAAACTTGTCCAGATGTCTCCAAAAACTGATAGCTCGACTAAATCCATGAAGTCAAAATCTGAAACAAAAAGTGCTCAAGCAAGCCCAAAAGATCCTGGAACCCTAGTCGACTTCTTGCGCTCCCGAGACGATCACGCAATGCGTTTGATGTTGATTCAACGCCCAGATTTAGTCCATCCAGTTCCAAGTGACATTGCCAAACTTGCTGCCAGAGCTGCCACAAATTCCTCAGTCACCAGAGTGCTGGATCGACTTGATGCTTGGTGTGTGGGAGTAGCTGAAATTATTTCAGTATTGGAAGAACCTTTTACTAAAAAAGACTTAGCAAACGTATTAAATAATAATGAAAAAATAGATTTGGCTTTAGAAAAATTAAGATTACTAGCCCTAATTTGGGGTGATGATGAAGGAATGCGTTTTGCTCCAGTTTTAAAAGAAGTAGTAGCACCTCATCCAGCTGGTTTTGGTCCATGCTTCATTGATGAAAAACCAGATCTTGCAGCATTAGCAAATGCCTCTCGCCTTGAAGAAATTATTTCCAAAGGACCTAAAGGAACACAAGAAATTCTAGATCAACTGCTTTGGAAGTCCCCAATTGTTACTTTAGAGAAACTAAATAGAGAAGCAGGAATTTCTAGTGCTAAAAATGGTCACGAATATTTAATGGCCCACGGAGTTTTAATTGCAACTGCTCGTGATGCTTTAACTTTGCCACGTGAAATTGCTTTAGAAATGAGAAAACCAAATTATTTACCTGAAGGTTTATGTACAGTCAAAAATATTGCCACCAAAGCAAAAAGGGATCCTGTGCAAGTTGATAAAGCTGCTGGATCTGCAGGTTTACAGTTTGTGCAACTTATAGAAGAATTACTTGACATTTGGGGTGAAACTCCTCCAGCAGTTTTGAGAAATGGTGGATTAGCACAAAGAGATTTAACAATTGCTTCAAAAATTTGCAATGATGATGAAGTTATTACTTCCCTGTTAGCAGAAGTTGCCTACTCTGCTGGATTGTTAGCTGCAGGTGACGATAAAGAACAAGTTTGGTTACCTACTCCTGCATTTGATGTTTGGCGAACAAAGAGTGTTGAGGAACGTTGGGCAATTTTAGCTGAAGCTTGGTTAACCACTACCAGAGTTGCTTCTCTGGTTGGCAAAGTTGGCGAAATAAGAATCAATGCACTTTCTCCAGAAGTTGATAAACCTTTAGCTCCTGAAATTAGATCTTTAGTTCTAGATGCAATGGCTGCCTTAGAACCTGGTTTAGAACCAGATGTTGATGCAATTGTTGAGTTTGCTTCCTGGATGAGACCAAGAAAAACCAGAGAAGAAATTGAAACTTTAGTTAAAGCAACTCTTGATGAAGCAAATGTTATTGGTATTAGAGGTTTAGGTGTTTTAGCGACAACAGGTAGAGCACTTGGTGAAATGCGATACACAATGCCATCCCCAGAAGCAAGAACGGCAGCAGCTCGAGCTGCTGTAGCTGATCCAAAAGGTTATGCCGTTAAACCAGATGCAATGTTAGTTTCTGCAATTGCTCCACTTTTGCCGGATGCAATTTCTACATTTGTTTTACAAGCAGATCTAACTGCAGTAATTCCAGGTCCATCAGCTTCTGAAGTTGCATCTGAATTAAGAATTATGGCTTATCAAGAATCTAGAGGAGCAGCACAAGTATTTAGATTTACAGAAACTTCACTACAAAGAGCAATGGAGCGTGGCTATACCGCTGAAAGAATTCTTGAATTCTTAAATAAATACACAACGACTGAAGTTCCACAACCTTTGGAATATTTAATTAATGATTTAGTTAGAAAACTTGGTGAAATTAAACCAGTCGATGAACCAATTGATGATGCAATTCATGCACCAAATGAGAGAAGATCAAACGTCAGAGTTAGACCAAGACCTGCACCAGATGGTGCACCACCTGATGCTGCACTTCTTGATGCTGCAATCAAAGCTTTAAAAGCTGGGGAAAATCCAAAAGCTAAACCAGCACCAGAACCTAAAGCTCCAGCTAAAACTCCAGCCACAGAAATTGCGACATTGCTTCGTGAAGTGATGGATAAAGTTATTTCAGGTAGCAAACCAGGTGATGTTTGCATTACACTTACCTACATTGATACCCACGGAATGAGTTCAAACAGAGTTGTGGAACCAATTCGGTTTGAAGGTGGTTTACTAACAGGTTTTGATCAAATGGAATTAAGAATTCGTGACTATGCGATTTCTCGCATAGCTGGAGCAGAAAAAGGCAAAAAATAATATGACTGATGGTCCACTAATTGTTCAAAGTGATAAAACTTTATTACTAGAAATAGATCACCCAGATTCAGCTGAAGCCAGAAGATCAATTGCGCCCTTTGCCGAATTAGAAAGATCCCCAGAACACGTTCACACTTATCGCATCACCCCACTTGGTTTATGGAATGCCCGCGCAGCAGGTTTAGATGCCGAAAGTGTTGTTGATACCTTACTTAAATATTCCAGATATGCCGTTCCACACGGATTACTTGTTGATGTAGCAGAACTAATGGATCGATACGGTCGCCTAAGTTTAAATAAAGATCCAGTTCACGGCTTAATTTTGCATTGTGAAGATTTACCAGTTTTGGAAGAAATACTTAAAAGTAAAAGAATTCAACCTTTAGTTGGGCAAAGAATTGATGATCAAAATATTGTGGTTCACCCATCTGAACGTGGTCAATTAAAACAACAACTTCTAAAACTAGGTTGGCCGGCCGAAGATTACGCAGGCTACGTTGATGGCGATGCCCATCCAATTGAACTTGTTCAAAACGGTTGGGAGTTAAGAAGTTATCAAGATATTGCTGCTGAATCATTTGTGCACGGTGGATCTGGCGTAGTGGTTCTTCCTTGCGGTGCTGGAAAAACTATCGTGGGCGCAAGCTCAATGGCTCGTTTAAGCACGACAACTTTAATTTTGGTAACCAATACAGTTTCTGCTCGTCAGTGGAGATCAGAGTTACTTAAAAGAACTACTTTGACCGATGAAGAAATTGGTGAATATTCCGGTGCTAAAAAAGAAATACGTCCGGTCACTATTGCTACTTACCAAGTTTTGACAACCAAAAGAAAAGGGGTTTATGCTCACCTTGAACTTTTTGATGCCAAAAATTGGGGATTAATTATTTATGATGAAGTTCATTTACTTCCTGCTCCAGTTTTTAGATTTACTGCAGATATTCAATCCAGAAGAAGACTTGGTTTAACTGCAACTTTGGTTCGTGAAGATGGCAGAGAAGACGACGTTTTTTCTCTGATTGGTCCAAAAAGATTTGATGCACCTTGGAAAGATATGGCAGATCAAGGTTGGATTGCACCTGCAGATTGTGTTGAAGTAAGAGTCACACTTCCAGAACATGAAAGATTAACTTATGCCACTGCAGAAAGAGAAGATAAATATCGTTTAGCTTCCACAACGCATTCAAAAAATAGAGTCGTAGAAGCCTTGGTTGCAAAACATAGTGATGATCGAGTTTTGGTAATTGGTCAATATTTAGATCAATTAGCTGAACTGGGTCAACATTTAGGTGCACCCGTAGTTGATGGTTCAACTCCTTTGAAAGAACGCGAAAAATTATTTGAAGCTTTTCGCTCTGGAGATTTAAAAGTGTTAGTGGTAAGTAAAGTTGCCAACTTCTCACTAGATTTACCAGAAGCAGGTGTCGCTATTCAAGTTTCTGGATCTTTTGGATCTCGTCAAGAAGAAGCACAAAGACTGGGTCGTATTTTAAGACCGAAAGCAGATGGTAGAACTGCAAGATTTTATGCCGTAGTTGCAAGAGATACTATCGATGCTGATTTTGCTGCTCATCGTCAAAGATTTTTAGCAGAACAAGGTTACGCATATCGCATTATTGATGCTGATGATGTGTTATCGGGCAAAGACCCACAAGCCAAATAGTTAAATTCTTTATTGCCCAATAGGTTCAAATAGCTTTCGTCTAGAATTGCCCTATGGGCACAAATCAACATCTAGATACAGATGAAATCATTCGTGCCGAAATTCATCATCTTGGTGTGCTCTTAGGGCAATCCTTAACCAGGCAAGAAGGACCCGAACTTCTTGAACTAGTTGAAATGATTAGAAATTCTGCCAAAGATGATCCTAAAAATATCTCCCAAATTTTGGCCAGAATTGATTTAGATTCAGCAATCAAACTAGCTAGAGCATTCAGTGTTTACTTTCATTTAGCAAATATTGTTGAACAATATTTTCGAGCTAAAACTAGGG
>CALBND010000085.1 GCA_937896305.1 uncultured Actinomycetes bacterium | reverse complement strand
TTCTGCAAGTTTTTCCCTATTAACGGGTGGAATGAAAACCATTAAATCTTGTATACCTAATTGCCCGGCAAGTTCTTTTAATAATTCAGGATGACTTAAGCCAGTGCCTGACAATCCACCACAAATTACAATTCGTACGCGATTTCTTAAAGAAGGATAATCATTAATAAATTGATGAGCTGATTTAATTAAAACATCAGGTGCTTTTAAGGGCTGAACTCTTCCTACAAAAGTAAAAACAATTGCATCTTGGGGTATTCCAAGATTTTTTCGAGCATTACCTTGATCTCCTGGAGTAAATATCTCTAAATCAACACCAGGATGGACAACATTAACCCTTTCACGATTTGCACCATAAAGTTCGATTAAATCTTTAGCTTCTGCTTCGGTGTTAGCAATTAGTTGAGATGAAGCATCAACAACTTGTTGTTCGCCAATTTCTCTTTCAGCAGGTTCTGGGGTATCACCAAGTGCTAACTGTAAATTTTTTACTTTTGCCATAGTGTGCATCGAGTGAACTAGTGGAACATTCCATCTTTCAGAAGCAACCCAACCCACTTGACCACTTAGCCAATAATGAGAATGTATTAATTGGTAAAAACCTTCAGGTTTGGTTGTCTCTGCACGTAAAACTCCAGAGGTTAGAGCACAAAGTTGAGATGGAAGGCTTTGTTTAGTTAATCCTTCAAATGGACCGGCGGTAATTTGTTTTACTACGGCATTTTCAAATAATTCAGTTTCATTTGGCAAAGAACCAGTAGTTCTTCTGGTAAAAATATCAACGCCTATTCCTCTTTGAGCTAATCTTTTAGCAGTTTCGACAACATAAACATTTAGTCCTCCAGCATCACCTGTTCCTGGTTGATCTAGTGGGGAGGTATGAACAGATAACAATGCAATTTGCTTTAGTTCACTTTGATTGCTCATACTTCAATTATCCATTATCAGTATTTAATTTACATTTTGAGGCAGAAGTTTGTGAGAAAAATTGAGATTTAAATATGAGTATCGATATATGCTTCGCCAGTTATTACGTGTGAAATTCTTCTGGCGATACTTACAGCATGATCTGCAAATCTTTCATAGTATCTTGAAAGCAAAGTGACATCAACTGCTGCTTCAACTCCATGACTCCATTTAGGATCAAGCACTATTCTGAATAACTCTCTGTGTATTGCATCAATCTTGTCATCTGCTTTTTGAATTGAGGTTGCAGAATTAACATCTGGATTATTAATTAAAGATTTTAATTGATTTGTTATATCTTCTGCTAAATGTCCAAGAGTTCTGAAAGTTTCCACTAATTCATCAGGAATAGATCTTGCTGGATAACGAAGTCGTGCAGATTTAGCAACGTGTACCGCTAAATCACCCATTCGTTCCATAGAACTTGCGATTCTCATGCTTCCTAAAATTTTTCTTAATTGCATTGCTGCAGGCTGTTGTTTGGAAGTTAAAATTATGCAACGCTCATCAAGTGTGGCAGCTAAATCATTTAGGATTACATCAGATTCAATAACACTTTCGGCAATATCGCGGTCTGCAAATAATAATGATTCTGTTGCTCTACTTATTGCTTTCATTACAAAATCAGCCATCTGAGAGATGTCAGCATTAATGGCATCTAGTTCTTCTTGAAAAAGATCTCGCACATTAACTCCTCGTTACCCTAAATCATATTCTCCTTACTGGTCTATTCGCATTATTTATGACACGGAAAGTCCAAAAATATGAATATTGGCTAAACCGCAAGCAAATTTTTGCTTAATCACTTACGTAGCTCTCTGAAAGTAGGCATACTCAACTAATCTTGGGGTATGGACCTTTTCTTAATGCTGGCTCTTGGTCTAGTCCTTGGTCTGGGAATTCGAACTTTTTTAACGACAACCAAAAAGACTGAACAAGGAAATGTAAATTCCGTAAATGACTTGACGCAAGGCATTTCGAGACTAATTAGGTCTCTGCCAAACATTGTGATCTGGATTGATGCCGATAACAGAGTTAAATATGCTTCAGAAAATACAATAAGTTCAAATATCGTTCGTGACGAAAGAATTCAAGTTGAGGCAATAGAAAGTATTGTTAATGCGGTTCGAAAAATAAATAATCCAATTTTGAAAGATGTGAAGGCTAGAAGACCTCTAGGGATTTCGCAACTAAATTTAACGGTTTGGGCCTTAAAGTTAGAAAGAGGAGATGTATTAGTTTGGGCTCAAGATAATACAGTTCTTGGAAGAATTGAAGCAGTTCGTAGAGATTTTGTTGTGAACATAAGTCACGAATTAAAAACACCAGTCGGAGCCCTCTCCTTATTAGCCGAGGCAATTGAAGAAGCAGACGATGACACTGAAACGGTTAAGAAATTTGCAAAACGAATTGGACCTGAAACAAAAAGACTAACAAACGTAATAAGAGATATTATTGATTTATCCCAAGTGCAAGCAGATGATCCTTTAGCAAGTGCTTCAATTGTCGATGTTGATCGAGTAATTAATGATTCTGTTGACGCAGTTCAACTTTTAGCTGATCTGCAAAATATAGAAATATATAAAGTCAAAGCTCCTGGTATTAAAATAGTGGGAGATCACTACCAATTAGTAATGGCAGCTAGAAATCTATTAACAAATGCTATTACTTTTTCTCAACCCAGCACCAGAATTACTATTGGCGCAAAATTAATTAGTAATGTTATAGAAATAACTGTTTCAGATCAAGGAACAGGAATTTCATTAGAAGATCAAGGAAGAGTTTTTGAAAGATTCTATAGAGTTGATCCAGCTCGATCTAGAGAAAAAGGTGGAACTGGTTTAGGGTTAGCAATTGTTAAGCATGTATGCGAAAACCATGGCGGCGAAGTAACAGTTTGGTCGGTTCCTGGTCAAGGTTCTACATTTACAATGAAATTTCCAAAAATTAATGAAGGAAGCAAAGCCGAAACTAGTCAGGAGATGAGATCATGACAAAAATTCTTATTGTCGAAGATGAAGAATCCTTTAGAGAAGGTGTTGCTTTTATTTTGTCCAAAGAAGGATATGAAATTGTTTTAGCCTCTGATGGCAACGAAGCAATCGAAAAATTTGAACGAGAAGGTGCTGATTTAGTTTTACTTGATGTGATGTTACCTGGATTATCTGGTTTAGAGGTTTGTAAAAAATTAAGAACTATGACTAAAGTTCCGATAATAATGTTAACTGCTAAAGACACAGAATTAGATAAAGTTTTAGGTTTAGAAATAGGCGCAGATGATTACATAACCAAGCCATTTTCAAGTAGAGAATTAACTGCACGAATTAAAGCAATACTGAGAAGAGTTGGGGGAGTTGAAGAAAAGACCTCAATTCTAGAAATTGGACCAGTAAGAATCGACACTGAAAGACATACCGTAACTATTGACGGGCAAGAACAATCTTTGCCTTTAAAAGAATTTGATTTATTAGTTTATTTGATGCAAAATTCTGGACGAGTTTTAACAAGAGCACAGTTAATAGACCGCATTTGGGGCAGTGATTACTTTGGTGACACTAAAACACTGGATGTTCACGTTAAAAGGTTACGGTCTCGAGTTGAAAAAGATGCAGCTAATCCAAAACACATAATGACTATTAGAGGTCTTGGGTATAAATTTGAAAACGTTAAATAATATTAGAAAAGATTAAATGGGGCATCATTGCCCAAAGTAACCACAATATTTGCTGCAGTTAAATTAGGATCTTCTACCAGAATTCCTACAGTTAATAGTTTTGCTAGAGCTTCAGCTTTTGCAAGATTTCCTGGTGCGTAAAGAATTTGAGTTTGGGCAGTGTCTTTGTTTTCAGCGTCAGCAATATCAACAATTTTCATACCTTGCAATTCAAAATAATCTCCAGTACTTCTAGCAAAACCTGATCGTCTGGTTCCATTTAAAACAGTGACACTGACTCCACTGAGTGATCCAGCAATAATTTGGCGTCCCTCTTCTGCAGCAGACTTGGGAGCTTGAGAAATGGGATTGCTATTTGTATAAATACCTTCGTTTGGAACTACTAAAACTGTTTGGTCAACAATTCCAGCTTCTTTAAATACAAATTTAATTTTCACAAAACTTGATTGTCTTGGTGAAAATTCAATTAAATCCACATGGGGAGATTCTGTGTTGAATCCTAGATTGATAAAGGACTTAGCAGGAATTGAAATCTCATTTGTAGGATTAAAAATAATTGCCTTAGGTGCTGGATTTTCAACTAAAACATTTACTAACTGATCTTCAACATTTCCACTATTACTTATAGTTGCAACCACTGTGCCGGTATTTGCTTCACCTTTTACAATAACAACATTTTGTACATAAATATTTCCGATTTTTGTATTGTCACCACTACCAACAGGACCTTGTGTGTTAGTTATTGCATTGGGACCAGATGCACATGCACTTAATAAAACCAAGACTGAAGAAACTGCAAATAATGAGAGAATTTTTCGCATAATCAAGATTCTACAAACCCTGAGGTCATGAACCGCGGTCAGTATTGGACTGGTAGAATTGAGGAATTAACGAAGGGTTTCTACTAAATGGCCTTTAAAGTTGGCGAAACAGTCGTATATCCCCATCACGGCGCAGCAGTAATCGAAGCAATTGAATCTAGAAACATCAAAGGCGTTGAACGTAAATATTTAGTATTAAGAGTTAAACAAGGCGATTTAACTGTGAGAGTCCCAGCTGACAATGTAGATCTCGTCGGGGTGAGAGATGTAGTAAACGCTGAAGGTTTAGAAAAAGTTTTCGACGTACTTCGTCAACCATATACAGAAGAGCCAACAAACTGGTCACGTCGTTATAAAGCAAATCTTGAAAAATTAGCTTCTGGCGATGTCATGAAAGTAGCTGAAGTAGTAAGAGATCTTTGGAGAAGAGACCAAGATCGTGGACTTTCTGCTGGTGAAAAAAGAATGCTTGCCAAGGCTCGTCAAATTCTCGTTAGCGAATTAGCTTTAGCTGAAAGAACCAATGAAGTAAATGCTGAAGCGTTGCTTGACGAGGTTTTAGCTTCCTAAAGATTCTTTTGTGAGCGCCACTACCAACGTATGTGTCGTAATACCGGCCGCAGGTATGGGCGAACGGTTAGGCGAAAACAAACCAAAAGCATTTGTAAATATAAATAATTACTCTCTTTTAACTCTTGCAATTAAACAAGTATTAAAAAATAAAAGAGTTGGCCACATTATTGTGGCAATTCCTAAAGACTTTGAATCTGAAGCTCTTGCTGAAATTGATCGTGCAATGCGTGATGAAAATAAGAAAATTCCAGTCGATATTGTTGAAGGTGGAGAAACTAGAACCGATTCGGTTAAGAATGCTTTATTGGCTTTAGATCAACTAGATGAATTTGTTTTGGTTCATGATGCTGCAAGACCATTTGTTCCAACAAGTGTGTTTGAGAATGTAATTAATGAATTAGATAAAGGTGCTAAAGCTGTGATTCCAGTGATTTCTGTTTCAGACACAATTAAAGAAATAACTGAAAATAATAAAATTAAAAAAACTTTAGATCGATCAACATTAAGGGCAGTGCAAACCCCTCAAGGTTTCGCTAGAGAAGTTTTGTCAGAGATCTACTCAAGATCTGATCTGCAACCTGCCACAGATGATGCAGGACTAGCCGAATTAGCTGGAATTGAAGTTAGCACAGTAGAGGGTTCGGTAGAATCATTTAAAATCACAACTCAATTTGATTTAGAAAACGCAATAAATTTTTTTAACAAAAAAGAGGGAAAAGATGGCAAATAGAATAGGTGTTGGAGTTGACGTTCATCCATTTGAAAATGGTAGAGAATTAAATTTGGCTGGGTTAAATTGGCCAAACGAAATTGGTTTGGCAGGGCATTCAGATGGAGATGTCGTAGCACACGCTTGCGCAGATGCTTTGCTTTCTGCTGCAGGTTTAGGTGATCTAGGTTCAAATATTGGAACTGATAAACCCGAATGGAAAGGTGCTAGTGGAATAAAAATTTTGTCAGAAGTTTCTAAATTAGTCTTAAATGAAGGTTGGAAAATAGATAAT
>CALBND010000084.1 GCA_937896305.1 uncultured Actinomycetes bacterium | reverse complement strand
ATCCACCGCGACTTATAGTGACAACTACATCTTCGGCTTTAATAAAATCTTCAGCTGACTTATCGCCTTCGTTGGCCACAAATTTACTTCTTCTTTCGTCCCCATATTTTTCAGTTATTTCAGCAAGTTCTTCACCAATAATTTTTCTTTGTCTTTCAGGTTTTGCTAAAATATCTTTATAATCTTTTATGGATTTGCTTAATTCTTCAAATTCATCTGTTATTTTTTGTCTTTCTAGAGCTGCTAGTTTTCTTAATTGCATATCCAAAATTGCGGTTGCTTGAATTTCGTCTATTTTTAGAAGTTTTTGTAAACCAGCTTTTGCATCATCAACTGTTTTAGATTTTCTAATAAGTGCAATAACTTCATCTAACTTATCTAAAGCTTTTAGAAGTGCCGATAAAATGTGTGCTCTTTTTTCGGCTTCAGTTAATCGATATTGAGTTCTTCTTTGAATTACTAAAACTTGGTGAGAAATCCAATAGGAAACAAATTGATCAACACTTAAAGTTCTTGGTACCCCATCAACTAATGCCAACATGTTGGCACCAAAAGTGTCTTGTAATTGGGTTTGTTTATAAAGATTGTTCAAGACAACTTTTGCCACAGCGTCTTTCTTTAATACCACTACAATTCTCATACCTGTTCTAGAAGATGAGTCATCTCTTAAATCAGATATGCCAGATATTTTTCCCATATCAACTAATTCAGCGATTTTAAGTTTCAAATTATCTGGGTTGACTTGATAGGGAAGCTCAGTAATAACTAAATTTTGTCGACCTTTGCTGTCTTCTGTCACATCAACTACTGCACGCATTGTAATTGAGCCACGACCTGTTTTAAAATAATCATCAATGCCACTTCGCCCAACAATTAAGCCCCCTGTTGGAAAATCTGGTCCTTTAATATGTTCTTTTAAAGCTACATATAAATCTTCTTTTTTAGCTTCTGGGTTTTCTAAAGCCCATTGCACACCTGCTACAACTTCTTTTAAATTATGTGGCGGAATATTTGTAGCCATACCGACTGCAATTCCACTGGATCCGTTTATTAATAAGTTAGGAATTCGTGCAGGTAAAACTGTTGGCTCTTGTGTTCGACCGTCATAGTTTGCAATGAAATCAATGGTGTCTTCATCAATATCTCTAACCATTTCCATTGCCAGTTGAGACATTCTTGATTCGGTGTAGCGCATTGCTGCAGCACCGTCGTTACCTGGTGAACCAAAGTTTCCTTGACCTGAAACTAATGGGTAACGCATAACCCAATCTTGAGCTAAACGAACTAAGGTGTCATAAATTGCTGTGTCGCCATGGGGATGATAATTTCCCATTACATCACCCACAACGCGAGAACATTTTGTGAAACTTCGATCAGGTCTGTAACCACCGTCATACATTGCATAAATAACTCGACGGTGAACTGGTTTTAATCCATCTCTAACATCTGGAAGTGCTCTACCAACAATTACACTCATTGCGTAATCTAAATAAGAACGAGACATCTCTGAACGTAAATCAACTGGTTCAACTCTGCCACTATTTTCTGGTAAATCAGTTTGTTTCAGAACCATTTAAATGTCCAAGAATCTAACGTCGCGAGCATTGTGTTGAATAAAATTTCTTCTTGATTCCACATCTTCACCCATAAGCACGTTAAATAGTTGATCAGCTGCTGCTGCATCATCAAGAGTTACTCTTAATAAAACTCTGGTTTCTGGATTCATTGTGGTCTCCCACAATTCATCAGCATTCATTTCACCTAGACCTTTATAGCGTTGCAAGAATTCTTCTTTAGGTAATTTTTTACCAGCTTTTAATCCTGCTTCAATAATTCCGTCTTTTTCTCTTTCGGTGTATGCATAACTTGGGGTATCTCTAATCCATTTGATTTTGTATAAAGGGGGCTGCCCTAAATAAACATGACCTAGATCAATAAGTGGGCGCATGAATCTAAATAAAAGAGTTAGAAGCAAAGTTCTAATGTGTTGGCCATCAACGTCCGCATCAGCCATCAGCACTAATTTGTGGTACCTAAGTTTGTTGGCATCGAATTCGTCTTGCACCCCTGTGCCTAGAGCTGAAATTAATGCTTGGACTTCAGTGTTAGCTAGAACTCGATCGATGCGAGCTTTTTCCACGTTAAGAATTTTTCCTCGGATGGGCAAGATTGCTTGGGTTTTAGAATCTCTTCCGTTTTTAGCAGAACCTCCTGCTGAGTCCCCTTCCACAATGTAGAGCTCACACTCACTTGGTTCAGTTGATTGGCAATCACTTAATTTTCCAGGCAAGCCTGAAGAGCCAAGTAAACCTTTTCTGGAACGGGCAAGATCTCGAGCTTTTCTAGCAGCCAATCTGGCTGAAGCTGCTGAAACAGATTTTCTGGCAACATCTTTTCCTTCACTTGGGTGTTCTTCAAACCATTTAGCTAATAAATCATTTGTCATAGTTTGTACAAATGTTTTAGCTTCAGTGTTACCAAGTTTGGTTTTAGTTTGTCCTTCAAATTGTGGATCGCGTAATTTAACAGAAACAATTGCGGTTAAACCTTCACGAATATCTTCACCAGTTAATTTTGGGTCTTTTTCTTTTAAAATATTCCATTGCTTTGCGTATTTATTTACAGTGGCAGTTAACGCTGCTCTAAATCCTTCTTCGTGCATTCCACCTTCGTGGGTGTTAATTGTGTTAGCAAATGTGTACACAGCTTCTTGGTAACCAAAGTTCCATTGCAAAGCAACTTCAGCACTTACCCCTTTTTTATCGTCTTCTTTTTCAATATGAATAACATCTTTGTGAACTAATGAGTCACCTTTAGTTTGATTTAAAAATTTAACAAAATCAACAATGCCACCATCATATTTATAAGTAACAACTCTTTTTTCACCTTTTTCATCCAAGCGACCACTTCGTTCATCAATTAAAGTTAGGGCCAAACTTTTATTTAAAAATGCCATTTCTCTAAAACGAGTAGCAAGTGTTTCAAATGAATATTCAGTTGTTTCAAAAATTTCAGAATCTGCTTGAAAAGTTACCTTGGTGCCAGTTCCTTCTACTTTGTTTCCTTTTTTAACCGGTGCTGTTGGTACACCTTTTTTGTAACTTTGGGTCCATAAAAATCCATCACGTTTAACTTCCACTGTTAAATTTGAAGAAAGAGCGTTCACAACTGAAGCTCCTACCCCGTGAAGTCCACCAGATACTTGATATCCCCCGCCACCAAATTTTCCACCGGCATGCAAAACCGTGTACACAACTTCAAGTGCAGGTTTTTTTTCAGTTTTATGCATGTCAACAGGAATACCCCGGCCATTATCTATGACACAAATTTTTGCATTATCTAAAATACTTATAACAATGTCAGTGGCATAACCTGCGAGTGCTTCATCAACTGCGTTATCAACAATTTCATAAACTAAATGATGTAAACCGCGTTCCCCAGTTGATCCGATATACATACCGGGACGTTTTCTAACTGCATCTAAACCTTCTAAAACTTGAATCGCACTGGCGTCATATGACATAAGTGAAAATTCAACTCCTAAAATTACAAAATACTGGTTTTTCTCTTACCTACTATGACAATTCTAGTGCTATGTAACGGGTGTGATTTGGGCTAGTAGGCCTTTTTAGTAGTCATTTTTACGCATAGATGGCACTCTCCATAAGCCTTTTTGCTTGGGTTGAGTTGGTCCATAAATTTTTAGGGTCTTGACAACTCCATCTCCAACCTCTAACGCAATTCTTCGTTTCAAATCAGAACTTAATAAACGAATTTGGGTTGCCCAAGCACTTGAATCGGTTCGTAAAATTAATTCGTTTGTGTCTGCATTGAAAATATCTATTGAAACATGTGATGAAATTTCTTCACCAACAATTTCTGGCCACCTAGAAATTAAATCTGCCACCGAAGTTGGTTTTTGCCAACCATTATCTTTAACAAACTTCTTCATTAAGTTTCCTAAAAATTGTGGATCTCTGTTATCTGGATGTGCACTACTTCTAGTTTCTTGGTTATTACTAAATCTTGGACGTTTGAGAATAGAGTTTTTGTTCCGAAATTTAGAATTTCTTGCCCGGGCACGCGCTAAAGCGTTACTTGCTGCATCGTTTTTGATATTTTCTTCACTCATAATTCTTCTACTTTGCCATCTTTCACAAAAAGTTTTTTACCAATCAATTCTTTAGGCACATCTTCCAATACTGCTGCAGTAATGAGGACTTGTTCTACGTCTTTTACTCTGTGAATTAGTTGATTTCGCCTATCGTTATCTAATTCAGCAAACACATCATCCAAGATTAAAACTGGGTCTCCTGCCGGAGAGTTTTCTTTCAAAAGATCAAAAGATGCAAGCTTTAATGACAAAGCAACCGACCAAGTTTCACCATGACTTGCATAACCTTTGGCAGGCATTTGACCAATTGTTATTTCCATATCGTCTCTATGGGGTCCAACTAAAGTTAATCCTCTTATTAACTCGTCTTGTTGTCGTAAGTTAATTTTTTCTTGCATGGCTTTTGTAACTTCTGTAATATTTACATCCATTGTTTCAACGTTAGGTAAATATTTAATACTTAATTCACTACTTTGGGGTGCAATCTCTGTGTAAGTTTTAGTGATAAAAGGTAGTAGTTCATTAATTAGTTCGTGTTTTGCAACAATTATTTGGGCACCAAAATTTATTAGTTGATCATCCCAAATACTCAGAGTTGATAAAATTGATTCCAGGTTATTTTTTTTAGCAGGGGCAGCACTTTTTAATAAAGCATTTCTTTGTTTTAACACTCGCTCATAATCACTTTTAACACCTGCATAACTTGGTGATTTTTGAATCAATAAATCATCTAGAAAAGATCTTCTGTCTCCAGGATCTCCTTTAACTAAAATTAAATCTTCTGGTGAAAAAGTTATGGTTTTTAATATCCCTAAAATATCTTTAGTTTTTTTACACTCTGATCCGTTTAGTTTTGCTTTATTAGTTTTAGAAGGCCAAATTTCAACTTCCAACCAATTTGTGCGCTCTAAATATTTAACACCAGTTCTAACAATGGCTCGGGGTTGATTTAATTTCACAAGTGGTAAATCTTGTGAGACTCGATGTGACGACAAAGTTGAACAATAGGAAATAGCTTCCACTAAATTAGTTTTACCTTGTCCGTTTTTACCAACAAAAGTGGTAACGCCGGGAGTTAGCTCAATTTCAACAAATGAATAAGACCTGAAATCAACTGCGGCTAATGAAATAACATGCAAGGTTTTTAACCCGCTAGACGCACAGGCATGATCAAATAACGATATGAGTCATCACTGACACCATCATTATTAATGCCACTTAACACTGCTGGTTTGGAAGCAGCAGTAAAACTCATTCGTGTTGTAGGAGAGTTAACACTTGCCAGGCCATCTTTTAAATAACTTGCGTTAAAAGCTATCTCTAATCCTTCACCTTCAAGATTTAGCGCAACTACTTCTTCTGCTGTTGCTTCATCTCCAGCACCTGCTCTTAAAATAAGTTCCTTATTTGTAAATTCCAAACGAATAGGGGTGTTTCTTTCTGCCACAAGTTCAACTCTTTTTAATGCTTCAAGTAATTCTTGTGTTGACACATCTGCTGTTGAAGAAGATTCACTTGGTAATAAAGATCTGTATTTAGGAAATTCTGCATCAAGTAATCTCGTAGTTGTTCTTCTTCCATCACCTTCAAAACCCATTAGGCGATCATTATCTGCTGCTAAAGAAATTAATACTTCGTTTGAAT